>JAICRS010000050.1 GCA_025966335.1 Nocardioidaceae bacterium | reverse complement strand
CGGGGGCGCCACCGCGACACTGGCTGCCTCCGTGGGACGAGCGCGCGCGATGCGGCTGTCCCTGCTCGGCGAGCCGTTCACCGGACCGGAGGCGTACGACGCGGGGCTGGTCAGCCACCTCGCGCCGTCGGACGAGGTCGACGCCGTGGTCGAGGCACTCGTCCGACAGCTGGTCACCGGGCCGCCGCTCGCGTTCGCGGCGATCAAGCGCGCGGTCAACCAGGCCACGTTGCCGCAGCTCGAGGTGGCCCTCGAGAACGAGCGGTCCGGTCAGGCGGTGCTGCTCCGGACTGCCGACGCAGCGGAGGGGATGCGGGCGTTCACGGAGAGGCGCCCGCCGCGGTTCACCGGCGACTGAGCGGTCACGCGGCCGGCTGGTGCACGTCGACGATCCGAGCCCACACGATCACGTTCGACAGGTAACGGTTGTTGGCCTCGTCGTACTCACCCCCGCAGGTGATCAGCCGCAGCTCGGAGCGGTCGGGCTGGTTGTAGACCGCGTCGGTGGGAAAGCCGTCCTTGGGGAAGCTGCCGGTCCGGGTCACCTCGAAGACGGTGCTGATCCCGTCCGCGCGCCGCACCTTGACGGTGTCACCAGGGCGGAGCTCGCTGAGCTCGAAGAAGACCACCGGCTTCTCGTTCCAGGTGACGTGGCCGGCGATGACCGTGGCGCCGGGAACGCCCGGCGGCGGTGAGGGTCGGAACCAGCCGGCCCGGTCGACATGCGGTGGTTGTGGGGTCTCCATCACGCCCTGGCTGTCGAGCCCGAGCTCGAGCAACGACGAGGAGACGCCGATCTCCGGGATGGAGATGTGCACCGGTGCGGAGTAGTCGAGCTCCTCGACGGCCGCCGGCACGCGCCTGTCCGGCATGTCCTGCGCCTGCTGCTGGGGAGCGGCAGCCCGCCGGTCCGGGGGCGACGGTGGCGGGGGATCCTGCGCAGCGATCCCGACCGCCACCGCAGCCGCCCCCGAGCAGGCAAGAAGGACAGCGACGAGCGTCGCGACGAGGCGTGCCCGCCGCCGTCCGTTCTCGGTGTGGTGGGCCATGGTCAGGACTTGACGCCCGACTCGGCCAGACGACGACGCATCGCGAGCGCGCCCGCGGAACCGAGCAGCGCGACGCCGCCGAACGCCATCAGGGGCACGTTCTCCGCGCCGCTGGTGCTTCCGGCGCCGGTCTCGACCGCGCCGGCCGGAGCGACCTCACCACAGGTGGCCGGGTTGGTGGCCTCCTCCGGGATGCCGTCCAGGCCGAGGGACTTGGCGAACACCGACTCGCCGAGCGCCTCGAGGTCGTACTTGTCGTTCCCGTTCACGTCCAGCCCGTGCTGCACGATGTGCAGGTTCGCCAAGTTCTCCGCGACGCCCTCGGGGATGTCACTGGCCGGGATGGTCCGCTGGTAGTCCAGGTTCCCGCTGGCGTCCGCGACCGGCATCCGGTCCACGGCCAGGCCGCTGTCGGCGCTGGCGTCGCCCTTCGTGGTCAGGGAGACCATCACCCCGCCGTACTGTGCAACCCCCTCCTCGGTCGCGACCTGGCCGTCACCGTTCTTGTCGGCCGACGCGGTCGGGCAGAAGAAGTTGCCGGTGGGGGAGCCGTGGATGTGCTGGGCGTGCGGCGCGTTCGGCGTGAAGCCGTTGCCGGTGATGTCCACGGTGAGGCTGCCGTCGGCGTTGCTGGTGATCGAGGCGGTGGCGTTCGCGCCGCTGCCGTTGAGCTCGTCGAGGTTGAAGTTCACGGTGTCGGCATGGGCCGGCGCCGCGAACATCAGCGGTACCGCGGCCACGCCGAGCGTCGCCAGTGCCTTCTTGACCTGCATCTCGTTCTCCTTCTGTTTGGAGCAGCTGTCTGGCGGAGTTCGGTGACCTCCGGCACACGGATTGGTCCCGATTCGCGAGGCGGTACGACGAACCGGGCGGCTCACCCATCCGCGGGACCGGAGGCGGCGAACCTGCCACATGAAGCCGAGCCGATCGACCTCCGCCGCTGTCCTGCTCGCGATCGCACTGACCGGCTGCTCCGCGCAGGGTGAGGAGAGCCCGCCGAGGACCACGGCCACGGCGGCCTCGGCGGCCGACTCACAACCGGATGAACCCACCGGACACGGGAAGGGCCACGGCGGCCACGCCGGCCACCTCGCGCCGAAGGAGCTGTCCGCCGCGCTGATCACCGCGGCCGACCTCCCCGACGGGTACCGCCGCGGCGCCGGGCACCACCACGCCGACCCGGCAAGCCTCGCCACGCCACAGGTTCCCGCCGGCTGCCTGCCGATCGCCCAGCTGATCGGCACCCACCCGAGCGTCCTCCAGAGCGAGCACCCGCAGGCTCGGATCTCGTTCAGCAAGGGGCACTACGGACCGCAGATCACCCAGACCGTGATCGACCTCGGCGGCGTGGACGCGGCGAGCGTGGCGTTCGAACGGGTCCGCTCCGCGAGTGAGAGCTGTGACCGCTACGTGCAGTCCACCTCGCCGACCGGCGCGCAGACCTACACCGTCGAGCCCGGGGAGCCGTTGCAGGTCGGACAGGCGGGAGTGAGCCTGCGCCTGGACGCGGTCGGCTCGGACTTCGACGGCCTCTACTGGGACCTGTGGGTCAGCCGGTCACGGGGCCGGCTCGTGGCCGTCGCCCATCGCAGCGCCCTCGGCGGCGACAACGACGACCTGGTCCCGGCGGTCACCGGGGCGATCGACAAGCTGGCGACATAGGGCAGACCGTCAGGCGATGACCGCCCCCGCGTCGCGCAGCTCCGCGACGGCCTTCTCGGAGGTCTCCGGGGCGACACCGGCGCACAGCTCGGTGAGCAGCCGGACGTTGAACCCGTTGCGCACCGCGTCCAGGGTGGTGTGCCGGACGCAGTAGTCGGTGGCGATGCCACAGATGTCGACATCGGTGATCTCGTGCTGCTCGAGCCAGTCCGCGAGGCCGGCCCCGTCCGTCGTACGCCCCTCGAACCCGGAGAACGCGGCCGCGTGCTCGCCCTTGAGGAAGATCGCGTTGAACGGCTGGGGATCGAGGTTGGGGTGGAACGCCTCGCCGTCGGTGCCGACCACGCAGTGCACCGGCCAGGTGTCCACGAAGTCCGGGTCGGTGCCCGGGGCCGCGAAGTGGCTGCCGGGGTCGATGTGGTGGTCGCGGGTGGCCACCGCGACCGCGTAGTCGGGGGACTTCGGGTCCTGCTCGGTCCAGTGCCGCAGCAGCTCGGAGATCCGGAACGCTGCCTCGGCGCCACCGGCCACCGCGAGGCTTCCGCCCTCGCAGAAGTCGTTCTGGACATCGACCACAATCAGCGCGCGTCTCATGTGCCGAGGCTAGCGCGACCGACGTTCTCCGGGGAGGGTCACAGCGTCCCGTCGAGGTGCTCGGTGGGGATCACCGGCTCGCCGCGGGACAGCTGGCGGGCGCGCATCGGCAGCTCCTCCCTGCAGGACAGGTGCCGCGCCCGGCTGGTCGCCAGGTCCTCGCGGCCGACCACCTCGCCGGCGCGCACCAGCGGCACCAGCAGCGCCCGGTCGTTCCCGTCGTCCTCGGGCGGCTGGCCGATGCCGATCACCTCCGCCTCGGCGACGCCCTGCTCGTTGCGGCGGCGCAGCGCGTACTTCCGGCCGCCGATGGAGATCTTGTCCTTGCTCTTCTTCGCGACGCTGATCAGCTCGCCGGTGTGGTCCTCACGGGCCACCAGCTTGTAGACGAACCCCGACGTCGGGTGACCGCTGCCGGTGACCAGTGACGTGCCGACGCCGTAGCCGTCCACAGGGCAGGCAGCCAGTGCCGCGATCGAGTACTCGTCGAGGTCGGAGGTGACGATGATCCGGGTCTTCGTCGCCCCGAGAGTGTCGAGCTGCTGGCGGACCTGCGTGGCGAGAACGCCGAGGTCGCCGGAGTCGATCCGCACCGCGCCCAGCTCGGGTCCGGCGATCTCGACGGCCAACCGGACCGCCTCGGTGATGTCGTAGGTGTCGACCAGCAGGCTGGTGCCGCGGCCGAGGGTCTCCACCTGTGCGGTGAACGCGTCCCGCTCGGTGTCGTGCAGGAGCGTGAAGCTGTGCGCGCTGGTGCCGGCGGTGGGTACGCCGTACCGCTGCCGGGCGGCCAGGTTCGACGTGGTCGCGAACCCGGCGAGGTACGCCGCCCGTGCGGCTGCGACCGCGGCCTCCTCATGGGTCCGCCGCGACCCCATCTCGATGCACGGCCGGTCGTTCGCGGCCCAGGTCATCCGGCTCGCGGCGGAGGCGATCGCCGAGTCGTGGTTGAGGATCGAGAGCAGGAGCGTCTCCAGCACGACCGCCTCGGCGAACGTGGACTCGACGATCATCAGCGGTGAGTAGGGGAAGTACATCTCGCCCTCGGGGTAGCCCCAGATGTCACCGCTGAACCGGTAGGTGGACAGCCACTCGAGCGTGGTCTCGTCGACCACGTCGTTCTCGGCCAGGACCCCGAGCACCTCGTCGTCGAACACGAACCGCTCGAACGCGTCCAGCGCGCGGCCGACACCGGCCACCACGCCGTATCTCCGCCCCGTCGGGAGCCGGCGCGGGAACAGCTCGAACACCGACCGCCGGTCGGCGGTGCCGGCCCGGATCGCGGCCTGCACCATGGTCAGCTCGTAGTGGTCGGTGAGCAGCGCGGTCGATGTGGTCCTCACCCGCGACAGCCTAGGGGAGCGCGGGGCGCGCCGACCCCGGCGATGTCGGCCCGGCCGCGGTCGCGGGGCACAATGTGCACTGTGTCCGCACCCAGTCCCGTCGAGATCGACCAGCCCGAGAGCGATGAGGTCACGCTGCTCGCCCGGCCGTGGGTGACCATCGTGTGGAACGACCCGGTCAACCTGATGTCGTACGTCACCTACGTGTTCCAGACCTACTTCGGCTACCCGCGCAAGAAGGCGGAGAAGCTGATGATGGAGGTGCACAAGGACGGCAAGTCGGTGGTGTCCACCGGTTCCCGCGAGGAGATGGAGCGCGACGTACAGGCGATGCACGAGTACGGCCTGTGGGCGACGATGCAGAAGGCCGACGCGTGAACGGGGTGCCCGAGTGACCGAGGGGTTCCTGCCGCGCCGCGAGGGCGGCGTGCTGGCCACGTTCTCCGGGTTCGAGGCCGACCTGCTGCGTTCGCTGGCGTCCCAGCTGGTGGAGCTGCTGCGCAACGAGGTGGCCGCTCCGACCGCGTCGACCGACCCGCTCGAGGACCTGCTGGACTTCTCCGGGCCGACCACCGAGCCGGACGACCCGGTCCTGGCCCGGCTGTTCCCGACCGCGTACCCCGACGACGAGGAGGCCGCGGGAGAGTTCCGCCGGTTCACCGAGGGCAGCCTGCGCGACGGGAAGGCCCGCAACGCGGTGCTGATCATCGACACCCTCGAGGAGTCCGGCCTGCCCCCGGAGCTGGAGGAGGACGGGCTCTGGATCGACGTGGAGCTCTCCGTCGCCGAGGCACACGCGTGGATGCGTTCGTTCACCGACATCCGGCTCGCGCTGGCCACCCGGCTCGGGATCGAGGAGGGCGACGAGTCCTACTGGGACATGCTGCCCGAGGAGGACCCGCGCACGCACGTGCACGACATCTACGAGTGGGTCGGCTACTTGCAGGAGACGCTGGTCCAGTCGTTGTCGTGACCCGCGCCGGTCTCAGGATCCGGACGTACGACGGGCGGGGTGATCGGCCCCCAACGGGCGCCATACCCTCTTAGACGTGTTGAGGATCGACCAGGCGACGTACGACGCGATCGTGACCCACGCCAAGAAGGACCACCCGGACGAGGCGTGCGGCGTGGTCGCCGGACCCGAGGGCTCGGATCGCCCCGAGCGGTTCATCCCTATGGTCAACGCCGCCCGGTCGCCCACGTTCTACGAGTTCGACCCGATCGACCTGCTGCACCTGTACAAGGAGATGGACGCCCGCGACGAGGAGCCGGTCGTGGTCTACCACTCGCACACCGCCACCGAGGCCTACCCGTCGCGCACCGACATCGGTCTGGCGTCGGAGCCGAACGCCCACTACGTGCTGGTGTCCACGCGCGAGCACGGGAATAGTGCGGGCCCGGTGGAGTTTAGGTCCTACAGGATCATTGACGGTGAGGTGACCGAGGAAGAAGTCTCGGTCGTCGACGAGGCAAGGAGTCAGGCCTGATGGCTATCGAGGTACGCATTCCCACCATCCTGCGCACCTACACGGGCGGCGAGAAGGCGGTGACCGGTGAGGGCGACACGCTGTCCCAGGTGATCGACCACCTCGAGGACAACCACCCGGGGATCAAGGACCGGCTGATCGAGGCCAAGGACGGGCAGAGCGACCTGCGCCGCTTCGTCAACGTCTACGTCAACGACGAGGACGTCCGGTTCACCGGTGGCCTGGGCACGTCGGTCACCGATGGCGACCAGGTCGTCGTACTCCCCGCCGTCGCCGGAGGCTGTGGCCTGTCCCGCGCACAGCTGCAGACCCTGTGGGCCTCCACCGCGAACGTCTGATGCGGTTCGACTCGCTGCTCGACTCCGTCGGCGGCACGCCGCTGGTCGGGCTGCCCCGGCTCTCGCCCTCGCCGGACGTCCGGCTGTGGGCCAAGCTCGAGGACATGAACCCGACCGGCTCGATCAAGGACCGGGCAGTGCTGAAGATGGTCGAGGTCGCCGAGAAGGACGGCACCCTGCGACCGGGCTGCACGATCCTCGAGCCGACCTCGGGCAACACCGGCATCTCGCTGGCGATGGCCGCCAAGCTCCGCGGCTACCGGCTGGTGTGCGTGATGCCGGAGAACACCTCGGTCGAGCGCAGGCAGCTGCTGCAGATGTGGGGCGCGGAGATCGTGTCCTCGCCCGCGGCCGGCGGCTCGAACGAGGCGGTCCGGGTCGCCAAGGGCCTCGCCGCGGAGCACCCCGACTGGGTGATGCTCTACCAGTACGGCAACCCCGCCAACGCGCTCGCCCACTATGAAGGCACCGGCCCCGAGATCCTGGCGGATCTGCCCACCGTCACCCACTTCGTCGCCGGACTCGGCACCACCGGAACCCTGATGGGGGCCGGCCGGTTCTTCCGCGAGCACTCGCCGTCGGTGAAGATCGTCGCCGCAGAGCCGCGCTACGGCGAGCTCGTCTACGGCCTGCGGAACCTCGACGAGGGCTTCGTGCCCGAGCTGTACGACGCCGCGCTCATCGACTCCCGGTTCTCCGTGGGGCCGCGCGATGCCGTACGACGGGTGCGCGAGCTGCTCGAGGCCGAGGGCATCTTCGCGGGAATCTCGACCGGAGCGATCCTGCACGCCGCCTTGGGACAGGCCGCGAAGTCGGTGAAGGCGGGGGAGCGCGCCGACATCGTGTTCGTCGTGGCCGACGGCGGCTGGAAGTATCTGTCCACGGGCGCCTACGAAGGAACGATCGACGACGCCGAGGAACGGCTCGACGGCCAGCTCTGGGCCTAGGGCTCCACGGACCGGCAGAGGGGAGCGACGTGGTCTACCGCATCGTCAAGCTGGTCCTCGCGGGCCTGTTCCGCATCATCTGGCGGCCGACCGTCGAGGGCGTCGAGAACATCCCGCCCACCGGGCCGCTGATCCTGGCCAGCAACCACCTGTCGTTCGTGGACAGCATGGTGATCCCGATGCTGGTGCCGCGCCGGGTCGCGTTCCTGGCGAAGAGCGACTACTTCACCGGGACCGGCGTCAGGGGGACGCTGAGCCGCTGGTGGTTCAACGGCTTCGGGATGATCCCGGTCGACCGGGACGACCACCGCTCCGCGCAGGCCTCGCTCGACCTGGCGCTCGGCGTGCTCCGGCGCGGTGAGGCGTTCGGGATCTACCCGGAGGGCACCCGGTCCCGCGACGGCCGGCTCTACCGGGGCCGGGTCGGGGTGGCCTGGCTCGCCCTGCAGGCGGACGCCCCCGTCGTACCCGTGGCCCTGTCCGGCACCGAGAAGCTGCAACCGGTCGGCACCCGCGTGCCGCGGCGGGCGAAGGTCGTGGTCCGGTTCGGGGCGCCGCTCGACTTTCGCGGCCGCTTCGACGGGGTGCCCGCAGGCCGGGCCAGGCGGGAGATCACCGACGAGGTGATGACGGCGATCCACGCCATGTCCGGCCAGGAGCTCGCCGGGGCCTACAACGAGCGCCCGCAGACCGTCGACTGAGCGCTCTACGCGAGCCGTGCCTGTTGCGACGGAGGTTGGGGAGCGGATTCCGCACCTGGTGCTGGAGATCCTCCGCAACCCATCCGAACGGGGCAGCTGTCCGAGCAGGGCTGCGACCGGCCGGTCCATCCGCGTGCCCTCAGGATGCGAGCAACGGCGATCGCCGTCCGGCACGGGTCCTCGACGTGGGGCCACCCGACGCGCACGGTGAGGTCTCCCTCGACCGCACTGTGCACGTCGCGGTCCAGGTCCGCCCAGCGGTCCCGAGCCCACTCGTGCCCGAGGCGACCATCGAGCTCGACCACAGTGCGCAAGCCGAGGTACTCGACGTCGCGGTAGCCGACGGTCCGTCCCGCGCGCACGAGACGCTGCCGCTTGGCCGTCGGCAGGCCGTGGGGTCGCTCCACCCGGGTCAGGTAGCGGTGCTCCAGGACCGAGTACACGCCCTTCGACACGTCCTGGAGGACGGCCAGCAGGAACCGGCGACGTCGCAGAGTGGGTCGGTCGTCGAGGGCCTGCACCAGCCGGCCAGGAGTGGTCCGCCGGGTCTGGCAGGCATCGGCCAGAACGGCGATCGCATCGGACTCCCGGCGCGCTCGTGCAGCAACTCCGAGCAGCGCGTGCTCGAGCCGGACCCGGGCGGGGAGGCGGTTCGGCTGGAGCAACGTGGGCAGACGGCTCACGTGGTGGAGGTGGACACCATCGAGCTCGCGCACCCTCCGGTCCCGGCTCACGGCGACGTGGATGCGCTCGTCGTGCGCGCCACGTTGGCCGGTGTCGCGCAAGCCCTGGATCCGCAGCGCGGACTCATCGGTCAGAGCCGCCGGCCAGTAGTACAGGACCCCGGCCCATGCTCGCTGGAGCCAGCTGAGCTCGCCGGTGTGGTTGACGAACACCCCACGGTGCACGCGGACCCATGTGCGACGCCGCAGCTGCTTGTCGATGAACGGGTCGTCGGTCCCGGCGGCGAGGACCTGCCGGCGAGAGATCACACCGGCCTGTTCGGCCAGGAGACTTTCGATGCGTGCGATATCCATCCGAGGAGCATGGAGTGGTCGGGGGACGAGCGGGGGGAAGCCGGCGTGACCTGTGGACGGTCGGCCACCAGGTCGGGTTGGGGAGGATCTCCCGTGCCTGGTGCGGAATGCGCTCCGCAACCCGCGCGGTGAGGAGTCCCCCGACTCGGAACGTGATGACCGTCGCAGGGTGACGTCGGTCGCTTGAGCGCGTGCCCACGAGCTCCGTGCCATTAGCCTGATCGGGTGGCAGACGCACCCATTGGCATCTTCGACTCTGGCTTCGGTGGACTCACCGTGGCCCGGGCGGTGATCGACCAGCTCCCGCACGAGCCGGTGCTCTACCTCGGTGACACCGCGCGTCAGCCCTACGGCCCCAAGCCGATCGGCGAGGTGCGCGAGTACGCGCTCGAGTGCCTCGACCACCTCGTCGACCAAGGCGTGAAGGTTCTGGTCATCGCCTGCAACAGTGCCTCCGCCGCCGTGCTCCGGGACGCGCGAGAGCGGTATCCGGTGCCTGTCGTCGAGGTGATCCTGCCCGCGACGCGTCGGGCCGTGGCCGCGAGCCGCACCGGCCAGATCGGCGTGATCTGCACCCGTGCCACCGCCGACTCGATGGCGTACGACGACGCGTTCGCCGCAGCGCCCCATGTCACGCTGCACACCCAGGCGTGCCCGCGGTTCGTGGAGTTCGTGGAGGCCGGCGTGACCGGCGGGGACGACCTGGTCCGCACCGCGCACGAGTACCTCGACCCGTTGGTCTCCCGGGGCATCGACACGCTGATCCTCGGCTGCACGCACTACCCGCTGCTGACGGGCGTGCTCTCCTACGTGATGGGCGACCAGGTCACCCTGGTGTCCAGCGCCGAGGAGACCGCGAAGGACGTCTACAAGCTGCTGGTCCGCCTCGGCCTCGAACGCGACCCCGACCTCGGCACGCCGGTGCACCGGTTCCTGACCACCGGCCAGCCCGCCGAGTTCGAGAGCATCGGCCGGCGCTTCCTGGGCCCGGAGATGCAGTCGGTCAACCAGTTCGCCTGGGTCCGCGCATGAGACTCACCGTGGTCGGCTGGTCCGGGTCCTACCCCGGCCCGGAGTCACCGTGCAGCTGCTACCTCGTGGAGGCGGACCACGAGGGTCGGACGTGGCGGATCCTGCTCGACCTCGGCAGCGGCGCACTCGGCGCGCTGCACCGGTACGTCGACCCGCTCACCATCGACGCCGTGCTGCTGAGCCACCTGCACCCCGACCACTGCTTCGACATCAGCGGCTACTACGTGATGCGCAAGTACCACCCGGTCGTGCGGGCGCCGAGGATCCCGGTCTACGGGCCCCGGGGCACCGGGAAGCGGATGGCCAAGGCCTACGGGCTCCCGGAGAAGCCGGGGATGAACGAGGAGTTCGACTTCCGCGGGTACGACGCGGCCGGGCCGGTCCAGCTCGGACCGTTCAACGTCGTCGTCACGCAGGTCGACCACCCGGTCACCGCCTACGCACTCCGGATCTCCGACGGCGACACGACGTTGGTGTACACCGGTGACACCGGCCCCTGCGACGCGTTGACGTCCCTGGCCAAGGGCGCGGACCTGCTGCTCGCCGAGGCCTCGTTCCTGACCGATGGCGAGAACCCGCCGAACCTGCACATGACGGGCCGGGACGCCGCCGAGACGGCCGCAGCTGCGGGGGTGGGCATGCTCGTGCTCACGCACATCCCGCCGTGGCACGACCCGCAAGAGGTGCTCGCGGAAGCGAGGCCGGCGTACGACGGGCGCCTCGAGCTCGCGCGGACCGGTGCGAGCTACGACCTCTGAGCAGAGCTACACCAGCTCGGCGTCGTGGACGCAGATCGCGATCTGAACCCGGTTGTGCACCTCGAGCTTGGTGAACAGTCGCGAGATGTGTGCCTTCACGGTGGGCACGCTCATGTGCAGCTGGGTGGAGATCTCGGCGTTGCTCAGCCCGCGGCCCACCGCGACCGCTACCTCGGTCTCGCGGTCGGTGAGCACGGCGAGCCGTTGCCGAGCCTCGCTGGCCCGGGTCGAGGACGCGCCTGCGCCCCGGGCGACCTGCCGGATCAGCTGGGCCGTCACGCTCGGAGACAGCATCGGCTCACCGGCGGCGACGTTGCGCACCGCTTCGACGATCCGGGGCGGTGGCGTGTCCTTGAGCAGGAAACCGCTGGCTCCCGCGGCGAGCGCCTGCACGACGTACTCGTCCGCGTCGAAGGTGGTCAGCACGATCACCTTCGGTGGGGACGGCTCCGCCTCCAGCCGGGCCGTGGCGTCCAGCCCGTTCATGCCGGGCATCCGGATGTCCAGGAGCACCACGTCCGGGCGGTGCCGCAGGGCCTCGGCCACTCCTTCGGCGCCGTCCGCGGCCTCGGCGACCACCTCGAGGTCCGGAGCGCCGCCGAGGATCAGACCCAGACCGGCCCGCACGAGCGGGTCGTCGTCGACGATCAGGACGGTGGTCACGTCTGCCACGGTATCCAGCCGTGCAGGGTGAACGAGTGCTCGTCCCTCTCTTGGCGCAGGGTGCCGCCGGCCAGCTCGGTCCGCTCGGTGAGGCCGACGATCCCGAGCCCGGACGCGGGGAGGCCCGGGGCCGGGCCGAAGGGCAACGGGTTGTGCAGGCGGACGTCGATGCCCTGCTCCTTGTCGCCGGCGACGGTCACGGTGACGCGCGCGCCGGGCGCGTGCTTGCGAGCGTTGGTGAGGCCCTCCTGCACGATCCGGTACACGGTCCGGCCGACCTGGTCCGGCATTCCGGCGGAATCCGGCACGGTCGAGTCGTACTCCACGTGCATCCCCGAGGAGGTCGCCTCCTCGACCAGCTCCGCGACGTCGCGGAACGTCGGCTGCGGACGGTCGGCGGAGGGTTCGTCGGCGTCGCCCCGGAGCACCCCGAGAACGTGGCGCAGGTCGACCATGGCCTGGTGGGCGTTGCCCTGGATCACCTCCGCAGTTGCGGCGACCTCCTCCGCGGACAGATCGGTGCGGTAGACCAGTGCGCCCGAGTGCATGCTGACCAGCGAGATCCGGTGGGCGAGCACGTCATGCATCTCCCGGGCGATCCGCGCCCGCTCGGTGGACCGCGCCTGAGCCACCCGCAGCTCCTGCTC
Organism: Nocardioidaceae bacterium; assembly: GCA_025966335.1. Taxonomy (GTDB): domain Bacteria; phylum Actinomycetota; class Actinomycetes; order Propionibacteriales; family Nocardioidaceae; genus Nocardioides_C. The sequence goes on along the minus strand of JAICRS010000050.1, from coordinate 2,539 downwards.
GGCCTCGGCTCGTTCGGCCCGGTCGTGCAACGTCCACAGCAGCTCCCGGCGCGAGCCGATGTACATGCCGACGGCCAGGATCGCCACGGTGACCACGATGTTGACGGCGAGGGTGAACCACCAGGCCTCCCCGGACACCGGTTGCACCACGACGAAGCCCTGTCCGACGATGACGCCGAGGATGCCGATCGTAACGATCTCCGGCCACCGGCGCCGGGTCGCGAGCGATACCGCGACCACCAGTCCGGGACCGGCTGCGAGCGCGGAGAAGAACCCGAACAGCGTCACCACGATCGCCACCGGGAACGGCCACCGCCGACGGAAGTGCATGAGCGCGAACGCCAGCACGCCCAGGCCCAGGTCGAGCCAGAACAGCGAGCGCTGCGCCTCCCACTGGTCCTCGGCGAACGTGCTCCAGTTGCCGACCCCGACCACCAGGGCGACCGCGATCCGCCACGCGTGCGACCTCCAGCCCAGCCGTGGCTGGTAGAGGTCGGGGGAGGGATGCTGCACGGCACCAGGCTAGGGCCGTCGCGCCGCGCCGGACACCGACGCGGGTAGAGACGCGGACCCTACTTTGGTCTATCCAGGACGAGCCCTGCGCACGATGTGCTGCGGCACCGGACCGCGGCATCGTGGTCGCCATGATCACTGTTGAAGGACTGTCGAAGACGTACGGCGGCTTCACCGCCGTCGATGATGTCTCGTTCGTCTGCAAGCCCGGCACCGTCACGGGGTTCCTCGGACCCAACGGCGCGGGCAAGACGACGACGATGCGCATCATGGCGGGGCTGACCGCCCCGAGCAAAGGACACACCACCGTCGGCGGGCACAGGTACGCCGAGATCCCGAACCCGGGCCTGCACGTCGGTGTGCTGCTCGACGCGTCCGCCCAGCACGGCGGCCGCACCGGTCGCGAGGTGCTGACCATCGGCGCCAAGACCATGGGCCTGCCGCAGAGCCGCGTGGACGAGATGCTCGAGATGGTCAGCCTGTCCCCGGCCGAGTCCAGGCGTCGGGTGCGCAACTACTCGCTCGGAATGCGCCAGCGACTCGGCATCGCGCACGCGCTGCTCGGTGACCCGTCCATCCTGATCCTGGACGAGCCGGCCAACGGCCTCGATCCGGCCGGTATCCACTGGATGCGCGGACTGCTGCGTGACTACGCGAACCGCGGCGGGACCGTCCTGCTGTCCTCGCACCTGCTGCACGAGGTCGAGGTGATCGCGGACGAGATGATCCTGATCGGCAACGGCCGGATCGTGGCCCAGGGCACCAAGGCGGACCTCCTGCAGACCGCAGGCACGTTCGTCAAGGCAGTCGAGGCGGACATGCTCGCCAGGGCGCTGCGCGAGTCCGGTATCGAGGCGGCACCGTCGGGTGACGCAGGGCTCCGCACCGACGCCGAGCCGGTCCAGGTCGGCAAGGTCGCGGCCGCCGCGGGTGTGACGCTCATCGAGCTGCGTCCCGCCGACGGCGCCGGGCTCGAAGAGATGTTCCTGCAGCTCACCGCAGACACCCAGCGCGAAGGAGTAGTGGCATGACCGCCGTCATCGAGGAACGAGCATCGCTCGACCTGTCCCAGACCCCGAAGGTGCCCCTTGCCCGGCTGGTCCGGGTCGAGCTCCGCAAGATGGCCGACACCCGGGCCGGGATGTGGCTCCTGATCGCGATCGCTCTCATCACCGCGGCGATCGTCACGATCTTCTCCTTCGCCGCCCCGGAGTCCGAGCACACCTTCCTCAACTTCATGGGCGTCACCGCCACCCCCCAGGGCCTCCTGCTGCCCGTGCTCGGCATCCTGCTGATCACCAGTGAGTGGAGCCAGCGCACCGCCCTGGTCACGTTCACGCTCACGCCCGTGCGCGGGCACGTGCTGACGGCCAAGGTGATCGCCGCTCTCCTGTTCGGGTTCGCAGCGATCCTGATCGCGACCGCCATCGCCGCGCTGGCCACGCTGGCCGGTGGCGCCCCGGACGCGTGGCAGGGCATCGATCTCGATGACTTCGCGAAGTTCTCGCTGCTGCAGACCATCGGGGTCCTGCAGGGACTCGCGTTCGGGCTGGTGCTGCTGAACTCCGCCGGCGCGATCGTCGCCTTCCTCCTGCTGCCGACGGTGTTCAACATCCTCGCCGGCTTCTGGTCGGCGATGAGCGAGGCCCGGCCGTGGGTCGACCTCGCCTACGCCCAGGAACCGTTGTTCATGGACCAGAACCTGGGCAGTGACGAGTGGCTGCACCTGGCGAGCGGCTTCGCGATCTGGGTCCTGCTCCCGTTCGTGGTGGGCACCATCCGGGTGCTGCGGCGCGAGGTGAAGTAGCAGCGGCCCCACGGGGGCGAGGCCCCTGCTCCGTTGTCACGACGGGGCAGGGGCCTCGGTAGTGTCGGGCCCATGACTCGAGCCGATGGACGCGCAGCCGACGAACTCCGACCCGTCACGATCACCCGCAACTGGCTCGACCACGCGCAGGGATCCTGCCTCATCGAGTTCGGCAAGACCCGGGTGCTGTGCGCCGCGGCCGCGTCCGAGGGTGTCCCG
>JAICRS010000251.1 GCA_025966335.1 Nocardioidaceae bacterium | reverse complement strand
GTCTTCGAGGGGCACCGCACCAGCGCCGACCAGATCCTCGGCGGAGCGCCCGGCAAGGGCTTCTACCAGATGATGGACGGCGTCGAGGTGGGCCGCGTCAACGTGGCCGCGCGGGGCTGCGGCGTCGCCAACCGGGCCTTCGAGCTCGGCGTCGCCTACGCCCAGCAGCGGGAGACCTTCGGCAAGAAGATCGCCGAGCACCAGGCCGTGCAGTTCCGGCTCGCCGAGATGGCCACCAAGGTCGAGGCCGCCCACCAGATGGTGGTCCGGGCCGCCCGGATCAAGGACAAGGGGCAGCGCAACGACCTCGAGGCCGGGATGGCGAAGTACCTCGCCTCGGAGTACTGCTCGCAGGTGGTCGAGGACTCGTTCCGGATCCACGGTGGCTACGGGTTCTCCAAGGAGTACGAGATCGAGCGGCTCTACCGGGAGGCGCCGATGCTGCTGATCGGGGAGGGCACCGCCGACATCCAGCGGATGATCATCGGCCGCCGCCTGCTCGAGGACTACAAGCTGCGCTGACTTCGGGCGCCGCCGGGCGGGTCGGCCGCGACATCGCTCTAGGCTGTCGCACACACCGATCGGTCCGGCAGGCAGAGGGGGACGTCGCATGGCTCATCGAGTCATCCTGCACATCGGCGCGATGAAGTCCGGGACGAGCTTCATCCAGAGCCGCCTCGGCCGCAACCGCGGCGCGCTCGAGGCGCAGGGCTTCCTCTTCCCCGGCAAGAACTGGCACCAGCAGGTCCTGGCGGTGACCGATGTGCTGCAACGCCAACGGGTCGGCGTGGCCAGCCGTGAGGGCAAGTGGCAGGCACTCGTCGATGAGGTCGCAGCCTCGTCCGGGACGGCACTCATCTCGATGGAGTTCCTCGGACCGGTCGGGCCGAAGAAGATCCGCGCGGTGCTCGACAGCTTCCCCGGGGTCGACGTACGCGTCGTGCTGACCGTGCGGGACCTGAACCGGTGCATCCCGGCGATGTGGCAGGAGACGCTGAAGAACTTCCGCACCTGGACGCTGGACGAGTACGTCGTCGCGATCCGGGCGGCGGACGGCCCGGGCAAGCTGTTCTGGAGAGAGCAGGACACTCCGGCGATGGCGCGCCGCTGGGTGAACGCGGTCGGCCGGGAGCAGTTCACCCTGGTCACGGTGCCGGGACCCGACGCCGGCCCCGAGCTCCTGTGGGACAGGTTCGCCTCGGCGGTCGGGATCGACCCGGCGACCTGCCCTCCGGTGCCGGGGGCCAACGAGTCGCTCGGCGCCGCCTCCGCCCTGGTCCTGCGTCGGCTCAACCAGATGCTCGAGGACGGTGGGATGGAGTTCAAGGACTACGTGCCGCTGGTCAAGCACGGCCTCGCGAAGAACGTGCTCGGAGCGCACAAGAAGAACGAGCCGTCGGTCGGGCTGGAGGTCGCTCCCTGGGTGGAGGACCGGGCACGGTCGATCATCGAGGAGTTCCGTGAGCTGGACGTCCGGGTCGTGGGGGAGCTCTCCGACCTGCTGCCGGTCGAGGTCCGGGGTGTCCACCCGTCGGCGGTCTCGACGGAGGAGCAGCTGCAGGCCGCTGTCGCAGGGTTGACAGGGCTCATCCATGCGCGGCGCCGGGAACGACGCCGGCGACAGGCGAAGTGACGAGGCGGTGACCGAGGCCGGGCGACCGGCCTCTGTATCGTGCTGGCATGCGCGCCCTCCGGATCCGACGAAGCGCCACCCCCGCCGAGGCGACGACCCCCACGGTCGCGGTGCTGACGATGGCGCGCGACGAGGCGGAGATGCTCCCGCGCTGGGTCCGGCACTACGGGGACCAGGTCGGCGTCCAGAACCTCATCGTCCTCGACGACAACTCGGTGGACGGCTCCACCGACGGACTGGGCTGCACCGTGCACCGGTTGCCGAAGCTGCCCGGCCGCGGGTTCGAGCTGGCCCGGATGGACCTGATGAGCGGTCTCGCGCAGGGGCTGCTCGCCTGCTACGACTTCGTGGTCTTCGTCGACGTCGACGAGTTCCTGATCCCGGACCCGGACCTGTACGCCGGCCTCCCGGAGTTCCTCGCCGCCCGGGCCGATCGGGACGTGATCGCCCCGATGACGTTGAACCTGGTGCACCACGTGCACGCCGAGGGCGACCTCGTCCCGGACCAGCCGGTGCTCGGCCAGCGGCGGTTCGCCAAGTTCATCCCGATCATGTGCAAGCCGTCGGTCAAGCGGGTCCCCGCGGCGTGGCTGTGGGCCTCCCACGGGATCCGCGCGCCGTTCGAGGTCGACCCCGAGCTGTTCATGGTCCACCTGAAGTTCTACGACCGCGAGGCGCTGCGCCGGGTCGCCACGCACCGTCGTCGGATGGTCGACGCCGACGGCCGGGCGGCCAAGTCGAACTGGTCGCGCGACGCTGAGGAGATGGTCGCGATGCTCGACGAGTTCGTCGGCACCACCGACCCCGCAGCCGTCCCGGAGTTCGACCCTCGCCAGGTGGACCTGTCCACGATCGTGCAGCCGAAGGGTGACGCGTTCCGCGCGGTCGGCCAGGGCCAGGTCCAGGCCATGGCCAAGGTTCCGCTGTGGCGGGTCCCGGACCGGCTCCTCGGCCGTCTGTGAGGCGTGTCCGCCCACGGGTGCTGGAGGAGGCCGCCGTATGCTGAGCCCGGCACCGTCGCTCCGCGTTCGTAGAAGGGCAGTCATGCAGCTATCACGCTTCGTCTCAGCGGTTCGGAGACGGCGAGACGCGAGGGCGACCAAGCACCAGTTCGTCTTCGTGGTGACCTACGGACGCTCGGGTTCCACCTTGACCCAGGGGCTGCTGAACACGCTGCCGCGCACGCTGGTGCGCGGCGAGAACAACTTCTACGTGCTGCCGTTGTTCCGCGCACAGGCCCTGGCCCAGGCGTTCCGGCGCAAGCACCTCAAGCACAACCCCGCCAGCAGCAGCTCGGCGTTCTACGGGCTCAACGAGGTCAAGCCGCGCGACTTCGTGCTCTCCGCACGGCAGCTGATGACCCGACACATGCTCGGCTCGGTCAACCCCCGCAGCGTCGACGTGCTCGGCTTCAAGGAGGTGCTCTGGCACCGGATCGGGCCGAGGGAGACGGAGCGGTTCTTCGCGTTCCTCGACCAGGTGTTCCCCGGCGCGAAGTACGTCCTGAACCGGCGTGACCACGCGCAGGTCGCGGAGTCCGGCTTCTGGCGGGCGCACGACCGGGACGCGGTGATGTCGGCGATCGCCCGCGTCGAGAAGATTCAGGACTACCTGCGCCGCACCCGGCCGGACCGGGTGTTCGACACCCGCTACGAGCTGGTCACCAGCGACGACCCGGCCGTGGTGGACGGGCAGCTGCGCGGTCTCGCCGAGTTCGTCACCGGCCACTGCGACGATGCGCTGCTCGAGCAGATGCGGGAGACCCTGGGCAAGGGCCACGGACCCAACCCGTTCGGCAAGAGCAAGAGCGAGCCGCCGCGCCGGGTCACCGGCTGACCGGTCCGACCTCCGTGACGATGGTCGAGGACTTCCGGAGCCAGGCGCGTGCCTGCGCCGAGCTCGGGTCGCCGATGTACGCCGAGCTGCTCGACCGCGCCGCCGACGACCTCGACACCGGTGGGGTCACCGCGTCCGTGCTGGCCGGGCACGAGCACGATCCGGGGCCGTCCGCCCTGGCGCTGCGGCTGGCGGGAAGTGTGCACCGGCTCGTGCTGGAAGGTCGGGCGGAGGCGCTGGCAGCGTTCTACCCGAGTGTCGGCGGGACGTGGGAGCTGAGCGGAGGCTGGACCGCGTTCGCGGAGCTGCTCGGCTCGCATCGCGAGGAGGTGCGGAGCTGGCTGGCGTCGCCACCGCAGACCAACGAGGTGGGGCGTGCGGGTGCGTTGATGGGCGGCCTGCTGCGGATCGGGGAGTCGTCGCGGCTGCCGGTCCGGCTGTTCGAGATCGGCTCCTCGGGCGGCCTCACCCTGAACGTCGACCGGTTCGGCTACACCGACGACCAGGACCGGCTCCTCGGCGACGAGGCTGCCGAGCTGGTCCTCCGTGGCGCCTGGCGGGGACGCCCCCTGCAGCCGTGGTCGGACCTCGAGGTCGTCGACCGGCGCGGCAGCGACGTGATGACGGTCGACGTGGGGACCGCCGAGGGCCGGATCACCCTCACGTCGTACGTCTGGCCCGACCAGCTCGCACGGCGCGAGCGGCTCGCGCAAGCGCTGCGGATCGCCGCGGAGCATCC
>JAICRS010000224.1 GCA_025966335.1 Nocardioidaceae bacterium | reverse complement strand
TCCACCTCGGCGCCCGCGACCCGGAGTCCGGCGGTTTCGTGATGCTGGGCAAGACGTTCAAGGGGATGACCGACGAGATGCTCCGCTGGCAGACGGAGCGGTTTCTCGAGCTGGAGACCTCGCGCACGTCGTACGTCGTCACGGTGCGGCCCGAGCAGGTGGTCGAGATCGCCTTCGACGGGATCCAGACCTCCTCCCGCTACCCGGCCGGGATGGCGCTGCGGTTCGCGCGGGTGCTGCGCTACCGCGACGACAAGACCGCCGCGGAGGCGGACACGGTCGACATGGTCCGGGCGCTGCACACCGGCGGCTGACGTCGTGTACGCCTCGTGCAACTAGGTGTTGCGGAGCCGTAGCATGGACGCCATGAGCAGCCAGCCCGACGTCGACGAGTCCGGACGCGGACCGGGCGACTCCGCTCCGGACGGCCGACGGTCCGCCGCCGCGGTCCGCCGTCGCCGCCGGGAGAAGGAGATCCTCGACGCGACCCGCGCGCTCTTCGACGCCCGCGGTGTCCGGGACGCCCAGATCGAGGACATCGCCCGGGCCGTCGGCATCAACCGGGCGATCATCTACCGGCACTTCTCCGGCAAGGAGGAGCTGTTCGCGCTCACCCTCGTCGGCTACCTCGAGGAGCTCGAGCACCGGCTGGCCGCCGCGGACGCCGAGGTCACCGCGGGTGGCGCGGGGACGGGCGCCGACCCGGAGCAGCGGCTGCGCCGGATCACCGAGGCGTTCATCGACTTCGGCATCGACTACCCGGCGTTCGTCGACTGCGCACAGACCCTGATGCGGCGGCCAGGACCGGAGCTGCTCGAGGAGGTCAGCGAGGGCGCGGTCTACCGGCTCGGCCGCGGCATCGCGACCTGCCTGGCCCGGGTCGCGGACGTGCTCGAGGACGGCGTGGCCCAGGACATCTTCCACACCGACGACGTACACCTGCTCGCGAACACGCTCTACGCGACCGGGCTCGGCGGCATGCAGCTGGCCAGGGTCGGGATGCTGGTGAAGGAGGCCGCGCCGGGGGTGCCGGTCGTCGCCACGCTCTCGCCGGACCAGGTCAAGGAGCACATGGTCGCGGCCAGCATCGCGATGGCGATCGGCGCGCCGTCCCGCTGACCCTACTTCTCGAGGATCGCGGTCACGCCCTGGCCACCGGCGGCGCAGATCGAGATCACCCCGCGCCCGGAGCCCTTCTCGTCCAGCAGCTTGGCCAGCGTGGCGATGATCCGGCCACCGGTCGCGGCGAACGGGTGTCCGGCGGCCAGCGACGAGCCGGTGACGTTGAGCTTGCTGCGGTCGATCGCCCCGAGCGGTGCGTCCAGACCGAGCCGCTCCTTGCAGAAGATCGGGTCCTCCCACGCCCGCAGCGTGGCCAGCACCTGTGACGCGAACGCCTCGTGGATCTCGTAGAAGTCGAAGTCCTGGAGTGACAGGCCTTCCCGCTCGAGCATCCGCGGCATCGCGTAGGCCGGCGCCATCAGCAGTCCCTCACCACCGTGCACGTAGTCGACGGCAGCGGTCTCGGCCGCGGTGAGGTAGGCGAGCACCGGCAGGCCCTTCTCGTTCGCGTAGTCCTCGGAGGCGAGCAGCACCGCCGAGGCGCCGTCGGTGAGCGGCGTCGAGTTGGCCGCGGTCATCGTCGCCGCCTCGCCCTTGCCGAAGACCGGCTTGAGCGTGGCCAGCTTCTCGACCGACGAGTCCGGCCGCAGGTTCTGGTCCCGCTCGAGGCCCTGGAACGGCGACACCAGGTCGTCGAGGAACCCACGGTCGTACGCTGCGGCCAGGTTGTGGTGGGAGGCCACCGCCAGCTCGTCCTGCTCCTCGCGGGTGACGCCCCACTCCAGCGCGGTCAGCGCGGCCGACTCCCCCATCGACAGCCCGGTCCGCGGCTCGAGGTTGGCCGGGATCGCCGGAGCGAGGTACGCCGGGCGCACCTTCGCCAGGGCGGCGAGCCGGCCCTGCAACGACTTGGCCCGGTTCGCCTGGAGCAGGATCTTGCGGAGCTTCTCGTTGACCGCGATCGGCGCGTCCGAGGTGGTGTCGGTGCCGCCGGCGATGCCGACCTCGATCTGGCCCAGCGCGATCTTGTTCGCGACCAGCGTGGCCGCCTGGATCCCGGTGTCGCAGGCCTGCTGGATGTCGTAGGCCGGGGTCTCCGGCGCCAGCCGGGAGCCGAGCACGCACTCGCGGGTCAGGTTGAAGTCGCGGGAGTGCTTGAGCACCGCGCCTGCGACGACCTCGCCGAGCCGTTCGCCCTCGAGGCCGAACCGGGTGACCAGGCCGTCGATCGCCGCGGTGAGCATGTCCTGGTTGGACGCGGTGGCGTAGACGGTGTTCGAGCGGGCGAACGGGATCCGGTTCCCGCCGATGACGGCGACGCGACGAGTGGTGGCCTGCATGTGTCAGCTCCTGATCGTGACCTGAGCGGAAGGGTGCGGTCCGGGCGGGCCGATGCCGCCCGAGTCTCCATCCTTGCGTGCCCCCCTCGGAAAAGGGAACGTAGTGAGTGCCACGTCACGAAATGTGGAACCTGAGTTACACCCGTAGTTACATTGCGGTCGACGGTTGCACCAGCACCGTCCCAACCGCACCGCCGGCTTCACCGACCCCGGAGGAACCACCTTCATGAGCGACCGCTACTCGTCCCTGATCCGCACCCCTGTGGGCCAGCTGCTCGCCAAGAACCTGGGCCTGCCCAACCCGGTCCCGCTCGAGCGCTACCGCGAGGGCGACCCGCTGGTGGACGGCACGGTGGTGCTCGGCGGCAACGGCCGGCTGAGCGGTGCGCTCACCGACGCCCTCGACGACCTCGGCATCGCCAGCGTCAAGGCCGCCTCTGAGGGCGAGCGCTACAAGGGCCTGGTCTTCGACGCCACCGGCATCGAGTCCTCCGCTGGCCTCGTGGAGCTGCAGCGGTTCTTCACCCCGCAGATGCGCAGCCTGGAGCAGTGCGCGCGGATCGTGGTCCTCGGCACGCCCCCGGAGATGACCAACACCAACGAGGAGCGCGTCGCCCAGCGCGCCCTCGAGGGCTTCACCCGTTCGCTCGGCAAGGAGGTGGGCCGCGGTTCGACGGTGCACCTGGTGTACGTCGCTCCGGCCGCTGACGCGGCGACTGCCTCGACCCTGGGCTTCCTGCTCTCGCCGAAGTCGGCCTATGTCTCCGGCCAGGTGATCCGGATCGGCGCACACGGCGAGACCACGGTCGCGGAGCCGGTGACCGACTGGACCACCCCGCTGGCCGGCAAGGTCGCGATCGTGACCGGCGCCAGCCGGGGCATCGGCGAGCAGATCGCCCGGGTGCTGCACCGCGACGGCGCCACCGTGCTCGGCATCGACGTACCGCGGGCGGCCAGCGAGCTGCAGTCGGTGATGAACGAGCTCGACGGTGACCACCTGACCCTGGACATCACCACCAAGGACGCCCCGCAGCGGATCGCCAAGCACGTCGAGGACAAGCACGGCGGCGTGGACATCGTGGTGCACAACGCCGGGATCACCCGCGACAAGAAGCTGGCGAACATGAAGGAGGACGGCTGGGCCTCCACGATCGCGGTGAACCTCACCGCGCCCGAGCGGATCACCGCCGAGCTGCTGAAGCAGGCTCTGGTCAACGCCAACGGCCGGATCATCGGCGTGGCGTCGATCGCGGGCATTGCGGGCAACCTCGGCCAGACCAACTACGCCGCGTCCAAGGCCGGCGTCATCGGCTTCGTGGACTCACTGGCCGACGAGCTCGAGAACGGGATCACGGTCAACGCGGTCGCCCCCGGGTTCATCGAGACCAAGATGACCGCGGCCGTGCCGCTGATGACCCGCGAGGTGGGCCGCCGGCTCAACGCGTTGTCCCAGGGCGGGCTGCCGGTCGACGTCGCCGAGACGATCGCGTGGTACGCCAACCCGGCGTCGACGGCGGTCAACGGCAACGTGGTGCGCGTCTGCGGCCAGATGATGCTCGGGGCCTGACCGATGACCTCCCCCACCACGCGTGAGATCGAGGGCGCGCCCGCCACGCTGCCGATGATGCTGAAGGCCGCACTGCCGGTGCTCCCCGGAGTGTCCCTGCTGCCCGGGATCCGCAAGTCCGGGAGCACCCTCCCCCAGCTCACGCTGACCCGCCACGACGTCGCGGTCGACCGGGACCACGTGGCGGCCTACTCGGAGGTCTGCGGCTTCGGGCTGCGCGAGGCGCTGCCGGTCAGCTACCCGCACATGCTGGCGTTCCCGCTGCACCTGGCGCTGATGACAGACGGCGACTTCCCGTTCCCGGCCGTCGGGCTGGTGCACATCGAGAACTCGATCACCGCGCACCGGGCGATCACCGCGGCCGAGCGGCTGCAGGTCACGGCCCGGCCGCAGGACCTGCTCACCCATCCCAAGGGCCGGGCGTTCGACATCGTCACCGCGGTGCACTCCGCCGGTGAGCTGGTGTGGGAGGAGACGTCCACGTTCCTCCGCCGGGGCGCGTCCTCCGAGGGCGACGGCGTCGGTGCGGAGCGTTCGTTCGAGGAGGTGCCGGCGTCCGGGATCGAGTGGAGCCTGCCCGGCGACCTCGGCCGGCGCTACGCAGCCGTGTCCGGAGACCACAACCCGATCCACCTCTACGGGGTGACCGCCAAGGCGTTCGGGTTCCCCCGGCAGATCGCGCACGGCATGTGGAGCAAGGCCCGCTGCCTCGCTGCGCTCGAGGGCCGGCTGCCGGACGCGGTGCGGGTCGACGTCGCGTTCAAGAAGCCGATCCTGCTTCCGGGCAGGGTCGCGTTCGGGTCGAGGCCGGTGCCAAACCCGTCGGGGCAGCAGGACTTCGCGTTCTCGCTGACCAGCCCGAAGACCGGCGCGCCGCACCTGCTGGGCCGCACCAGCACGCCCGACTAGAGCGTCAGCGCGGGCGCCCGAACCGCTGCGTGGTCACCGTGGCGGTGCTGCGCCCGGTGGTCGGCGCGGTGCGCAGCGAGTAGGTCGCGGTG
>JAICRS010000043.1 GCA_025966335.1 Nocardioidaceae bacterium | reverse complement strand
GGCGGCAGGCTGCGGCTCAAGTCATCGCTCATCGCACAGGCCGAAACGCACACGCTGTACATCGGAGACGTGCGGCATGTGGTGCGCCGCGTGGCGGTCACTATGGTCACCTTTGAGGCGGCCTTCGCCTTGGTGTTGGCGGCACGGTTCCGCCAGCGCTATGACGACACATGGCACGAGGCGGCCTGGCACGGGGTGTTCCACTCAATCTCAGCGTTTAACAACGCCGGGTTCGCGCTGTACTCCGACAACCTCATCGGGTTCGTGGCTGACGCCTGGATCATGTTCCCCATCTGTGTCGCCATCATCATCGGAGGCATCGGATTCCCAGTGCTTTTCGAATTGCGCCGCCGGTGGCGCACGCCTCGCGAGTGGACGGTGCACACCCGGCTCACCTTCTACGGCTCCTTGCTCCTGCTCGTGGCCGGAATCGGAGCATTCCTCGTCCTCGAATGGGACAACAACGGCACCGTCGGTGAACTGAGCCCGTGGGGCAAGGTCGTTGGTGGCGTCACCGGCGGAGTGGTGCCCCGCACGGCCGGGTTCAACAGCATCGACTACGCCCAGATCACCCCGGAAACTATGGCGGTCAACTACGTCCTCATGTTCATCGGCGGCGGCTCCGGCGGTACCGCCGGTGGCATTAAGGTCACCACCTTCTTCCTCCTCGCGTTCGTCATCTGGTCCGAGGTGCGAGGCGAACGCGACACCAACATCGCCCACCGCCGCATCGGCGGCCAGACACTCCGGCAAGCCCTCACCGTGGTCCTGCTCGCGATCGCAGCCATCGCCGCCGGCACCATGGTCATCCTGCTCCTCACCGACTACGCCCTGGACGTGGTCCTTTTCGAGACCATCTCCGCGTTCGCCACCGTCGGCCTCTCCACCGGTATCACCCCCGATTTGCCGCCGGCAGCCGAGCTCACGCTCATGGTCTTGATGTTCGTCGGCCGCGTCGGCACCATCACCGTCGCCTCCGCGCTCGCGCTCAAGTCCCGCCACCGCCACTTCCAACTTCCTGAGGAGCGACCCGTCATTGGCTAAGTTCAGGAATCCCACCCCCACGTCCGTGGTCATCATCGGCCTCGGCCGCTTCGGCTCCGCCGTCGCCGACTCCCTCGTCCGGATGGGACAAGAAGTCCTGGCCATCGACGAGAACCAAGCCTTGGTCGACCGGTGGGCCGATGAGCTGACCCACGTCGCCCAAGCCGACACCACCGACGACCAGGCATTGCGCCAACTGGGCGTCGCTGACTTCGGGCGCGCGGTGGTCGCGATCGGCACTGACATCGAGGCCAGCGTCCTCACCGTCCTCGCGCTCGCCGAGGCCGGTGTCCCCGACATCTGGGCCAAGGCCATCACCCGCAAGCACGGCGCCATCCTGGAACGGGTCGGCGCCCACCACGTCATCTATCCGGAGTTCTCCATGGGCGAACGCGTCGCCCACATGCTCACCGGCGGGATGATGGACTACATCGAGTTCGACGACGAGTTCTCCATCGCCCGCACGCTCGCCCCGTCCTTCACCTGGAACAAAACACTGGCCGATTCCGCACCCCGCAGCAAACATGGGGTCACCGTCGTCGGCGTCAAGCGCACCGGTGAAGACTTCACCTACGCCCGTCCCGAGACCACCGTGAGTCGCCACGACCACCTCATCGTTTGTGGCCCCACCGGCAAAGTCGAGAAGTTCTGCAACATTCGGTGACCATCCCGATGTTGAAAGCGCCCGGATCCGGCAGTGATGTGCGCGGATTCGACTACATCACACCGCCGCCTTCCGGCGCTGGATGTGAGCGGATCCGGCGACGAATCATCCCGGCGAAACCGGTTGAAGATTGGGTCAGGTGGATGCGATCTCAGCCCGCAGGCGGGCGTCCCTGCGCTCGCAGCTCAGCGGCAGTGTTCGCCACGGCAGACCAAGGCCCTGAGAGATCGATGACGGCCAGCGCAGAGGTCGGCATCGGCACCCAGCGACCGGTCAGGCTCGCCACCAGGTCCTCGACTCCCGGGTTATGGCCAACCAGAACCACCGTCGCCACCTCGTCGGGCAGCTCCTGCAAGACACCGAGGAGCGAGGGTGCGGAGCCGGCGTACACGCGATCGTCTTCTCGGACCGGCGGAGGGACCGCGAGCTCGGCGGCCGCGAGTCGCCAGGTCTCACGCGTGCGTTCCGCGGAGGAGACGACAGCCAGGTCGATGACGCCGACGTTGTCTGCGAGCCACCGGCCAGCCTCGGGAACCTGAAGTCGTCCACGTGCGGCTAGTGGTCGCAGGTGGTCGGGTTCGTCGCCCGACCAATCCGACTTGCCGTGCCGCAGCAGGATCAGGGTGCTCACGGACCTGCTCCTCGTGTCTCCGAGTCCTGCCGGTCAGGCTACCCCGGCACGAGTTCAAGGTGTCTGCAGCGGCACTCGTGTGGGTCCGGGTAAAACGCCGGTTTCAGCCGGTCATAGCCGGACAATGCGGAAGAGGACCCGGCCAGCGTTTCCGCTGGCCCGAACCCCTGTTCAGCGTGGTACCCCCGACCGGATTCGAACCGGCGCTACCGCCTTGAGAGGGCGGCGTGCTAGGCCGCTACACAACGGGGGCATGTCGCTCGTGAGAGCAACGAGGAGAGACCTTACCGAAGCGTCTCCCCAGCAACAAAATCGCGGCTCCGGATGACCGGAACCGCGGTGCTTGGCCGAACAATTGGCTGGGGTACTAGGACTCGAACCTAGACTAACTGGACCAGAACCAGTCGTGCTGCCAATTACACCATACCCCAAGGAACACTGGCTTTTGAGGGCCGCGGAGAACCTTACAGGCGGCCGCGCGGGGCCACCAAAACGGCCGGGAGCACCCGCGGATCGGTGCGGTTGGTGAGCCCCATCCGGCGGGCGACGAGCAGCGCGAGCCCGAGGTACACGAGCGACTGCGTGAGGGTGACCGGCAGCGTCCACCAGCTGCCGCCGGTGGGGTTGAGGGCCGAGCTCATGTCGGTGAACGCGAGGGCCAGGCCGAACGCCAGCCAGTTGTTGAGGACGTGCATCGCGATGCCGGCCTCGAGACCTCCGGTCAGCACGACGAGCGTGCCGGCGACGAGCCCGAAGGCGAACCGGTCGAAGAAGATCGGCGCGCTCTGGCCCAGACCGTGCGCCATGCCGAACAGCAGGGACGAGGCCACGACCGCCACCCAGCGCGAACGGAAGAGCCCCCCGAAGGCCTGGGTCAGGTACCCGCGGAAGGCGTACTCCTCTCCCGCGGCCTGCAACGGCGTGAGCACGGCCACCACGATGAGGAAGTCGCGGGTGGTGTCGGTGAAGCTGTTCAGCTGACCGCTCATCTCGGTGCCCTCCCCCTGCGCCGGCAGGAGCGCGGAGACGAACAGCGTGGCGATCAGCGCCACGACGGACACGCCGAGGCAGGCGAACAGGTAGTGCCACCGGATGCGGGGCCGGATCGAGGCCAACCACCCCGGTCTCAGGCCGTGCACGACCTTCACGACGGCCCAGGTGATCGGGATCGCGGCCGCCAGGCTGAGGTTGAGGTAGGCGAGGCTGGCGGGCGTCACGTCGGCCGTGTCGACGAGCGCGCTCATGCTGTCCGCGAGGTCCGCACCCGTCGCGAGGTAGTAGATGACGAACGGCACCAGCATCACGAGCGGGCCGACGATCACGAGGCCGGCCAGCGCCAACAGGAGGCCGACGACGTACCTCCACCAGCCGGGACGGCCGGCCGTGAGCACCAGGTGGTACGGCAGCCCGAGGGCTCGCTCGTACGCCGGCGGGGCGGCGGGCTGGGCCATGGCTAGGCCAGGGCCGCGGACAGCCGCGAGAGGCTCCGGTCCCGACCGAGGAGCTCGAGGGACTCGAACAGCGGCGGCGACACCTTGCGGCCGGTCGCGGCGACGCGCACGGGACCGAAGGCGTTGCGCGGCTTGAGCTCCAGACCCTCGACGAGCGCCACCCGCAGGGCGTCCTCGATCGCGGTTGTCGTCCAGTCCGGGAGGCCGGCGAGGGCGTCGTACGCCGCCTTCACCACGCCGCGGCCCGCCTCGTCGATCTCGTCGGTCACGGTGAACGCGTCCTCGTCGACGAGCAGGAACGCCAGCATGTCCACGGACTCGGTGAGCTTGTTGATCCGTTCGGCGACCAGCGGCATCGCGGCGTCCAGGACGGCCTGCTGCTCGGCGGTCGGCGGGTCGGCGACGAGGCCGGCGGCGGCCAGGTACGGGACCGAGCGCCGCCCGATCTCCTCGACGGACAGCAACCGCATGTGCGCGGCGTTGATGGCCTCGGCCTTCTTCATGTCGAAACGCGCCGGGTTGGGGTTCACGTCGCCGATCTCGAACGCCGCGACCATCTCCTCGATCGAGAAGATGTCGCGGTCTCCGGAGATCGCCCAGCCCAGCAGGGCCAGGTAGTTGAGGAGGCCCTCCGGCAGGAAGCCGGCCTCGCGGTAGTTGAGCAGGTTGCCCTGCGGGTCGCGCTTGGACAGCTTCTTGTTGCCCTCGCCCATCACGTACGGCAGGTGGCCGAACCGCGGCGTCTCCTCCGCGATGCCGAGCTCGGTCAGCGCGGTGTACAGCGCGAGCTGACGCGGCGTCGAGGACAGCAGGTCCTCCCCACGGAGCACGTGGGTGATGTGCATCATCGCGTCGTCGACGGGGTTGACCAATGTGTACAGCGGCTGGCCGTTGGCCCTCGCCACCGCGAAGTCGGGCACGTGCTCGGTCTGGAAGGTGATGTCACCACGGACCAGGTCGTCCCACGTGAGCTCGCCGTCGGGCATCCGGAAGCGGCTGACGGGCTGACGGTCCTCGGCCCGGAAAGCCGCGACTTGCTCGTCGGTCAGCTCGCGGCAGAACCCGTCGTACCCCTGCAGCTTCGAACCCGACGCCTTGCGGCGCGCGTCGACCTCGTCGTTGGTGCAGTAGCAGTCGTAGGTGTACGCGGCCTCGCGCAGCCGGGCGAGCACGTCGAGGTAGATGTCGTGGCGCTCGGACTGCCGGTACGGGCCATAGGGGCCGCCGACCTCGGGACCCTCGTCCCAGTCGAAACCGAGCCAGCGCATCGTGTCGAGCAGGAGCTGGTAGGACTCCTCGCTGTCACGAGCGGCGTCGGTGTCCTCGATGCGGAAGACCAGGTCGCCACCGTGGTGGCGCGCGAAGACCCAGTTGTAGAGCGCCGTCCGGGCCAGGCCGACGTGAGGGTTGCCGGTCGGGGACGGGCAGAAGCGCACCCGCACCTTGCTGTCACTCATCTGCTGGTCACCCTGTTCGTGAGCGTGCCGAGACCGGCGATCGAGACCTCGACCTCGTCGTCGACCTGCATGGGACCGACACCCTCGGGGGTGCCGGTGAGGATCACGTCGCCGGGCAGCAGCGTCATGGCCGCCGTGATGTGTGCGACGAGCGTGGGGATGTCGAAGATCAGGTCCTTCGTCGACCCGTCCTGCTTGAGGTCACCGTTCAGGAAGGTCCGCACCGACCGGCCCTCGACGAAGTCGTGCGGGTCGAGGTCGGTCTCGATCCAGGGGCCCAACGGGCAGAAGGAGTCGAACCCCTTGGCCCGGCTCCACTGGCCGTCGGACTTCTGGAGGTCGCGGGCCGTGACGTCGTTGGCGATCGTGTAGCCGAAGATCACGTCGGTCGCCTGCTCGGCGGGTACGTCTCGGCAGATGCGGCCGATGACCACCGCGAGCTCGCCCTCGAAGTCGACGCGCTGCGACTGCCGCGGGTAGAAGATCGGGTCGCCGGGGCCGATCACGCTGGTGTTCGGCTTGAGGAACATCAGCGGCTCCGGCGGCACCTCGTTGTCCATCTCGGCGGCGTGCGCGGCGTAGTTGCGGCCGATCGCCACCACCTTGCTGCGCGGGATGACCGGCGCCAGCAGCCGCACGTCGGCCACGCGGTGCTGCTCGTCGAGCGGCTTGACCCCGGCGTACATCGGGTCGCCCGCGAGCGTGATGATCGTGGCGTCGTCGGAGAGCTCGCCGTGCTCGTCGAGGTCGCCCGTCACGACGCCGTACAGGGGGTCGTCACCCGTGGTGAACCTGGCGATACGCACGTCCCGACCCTACCGACGGGGCGGTACGCGCCTAGCATCGACGGCGTGGAGACGACGACGCCTGCGGCTGCGCACCGGGCGCGCCTGACTCCGTACGTCGAGCCTCACCTGGCCCGCCGCCGCGACGGCGAGAAGCACCCCGTGCACGACTTCCTCTTCACCTACTACTCCTTCTCCCCCGCCAAGCTGCTGACCTGGGAGCCCGGCTGGCCCGAGAGCGGCACGGCCGAGCAGCGCGCGCGGCTGCGGCCGCTGGCGCGCGGGATCCGCAACCTCCTCGCCGCGACGCGGGCGCGGCCGGCGCACACCGGTTGCTTCGGGCTGCACGAGTGGGCGATGGTGCACGGCACGTCCGCGACCCGCCACGAGGTCCCGCTGCGGCTGGGTCCGGGCGGCACGGACGAGGTCGTCGAGTCGCACCGGATCGCCTGCTCGCACTTCGACGCCTACCGCTTCTTCACCGACTCCGCGCGGCCCCTCAACACGCTGTCACCGGGCCGCGACGACCGGGCTGCCTACGAGCAGCCGGGGTGCCTGCACGCGACGATGGACCTCTACAAGCACGCGTTCCGGCTGTGGCCGCTCGTCGGGTCCGACCTCGTCGCCGACTGCTTCGTGCTCGCCTGGGACGTCCGCGAGGTCGACATGCGCGCGTCGCCCTACGACTTCACGGGCTGGGGGTTCGCGCCGATCCGGATCGAGACCGCCGACGGGAAGCGTGAGTACGCCGCGTGGCAGCGCGAGTTCGCCGGCCGTGCGGCTCCCCTGCGCGACCGTCTGGTCGACGCCTGCGATGGACTGTCCTCATGACTCGTGCGATCCACCACTTCGACGTCTGGGTCCAGGACCCCGCCACCGCCGTGCCCGAGTGGAGCTGGCTGCTCGTGGCCTGCGGCTGGGAGGAGGACTTCGTCGAGGAGACCAGTGGGGCGTGGAAGCACCCGGACGGCACGTACACGTTTCTCGAGCGCTCCCCCGACCTGCTCGACGAGCGGCACGACCGGCTGCGACCCGGCATCAACCACCTGGCGTTCACGGTCCCGGACCTCGCGGCGTTGGACGCGGTGCGCTCCGAGGCCGCCGGGCACGGGTGGTCGGAGCTGTACCCCGACAAGTACCCGCACGCGGGCGGCGACGACCACACCGCGCTCTACCTGGAGAACTCGGAGTCGTTCGAGGTCGAGGTCGTCGTCGAGGCGTGACCGTCGTGCGCCGCGTCCTCGCCCTGCTGCTGCTCCTGGCGGTGCTCGCCCCCGGGTCGGCGGTGGCGAAGCCTGACCCGCGCTGGGTGTTCTACACCGACGACAAGACCTGGTACTCCTCGCCGTGGTTCGGCGGGAAGCACCGGATCATGATCCCGTTCGGCTGCACCGAGGCGCCGTACTACTCCCCCGACCCGCGGTGCGAGGACGGGCACGGTTTCCACCACGGCATCGACGTGGCGATGGCGTGCGGCACCAAGCTGTACGCCGCCCGGCGGGCGACCGTCGTCGACCCGGCGCCGCTGGGGCCGGCGTACGGCACGACACCCCTGCTGCTGCGCACCGAGAAGTGGGACCTGGTGATCGGGCACGTGCGCAAGAGGTACGTCGAGCCGGGCGACGCGGTGCGACGTGGCCGACTGATCGCGCTCGCGTCCGACAACGGTGCCCCCGACGGGTGTCACCTGCACTTCGAGAAGCGCGCACCCAGCGGAGGGCTCGACTCGGCGACGTACCCGAAGGGGCTGCTCGACCTCGAGGCCGTCGTACCGTGAGCCTCATGAGCGACCGGGTACCCGAGAAGGTGCTTGCCAACTTCCTCGACGCCGACGGGCGGCTGCACACCATCCCCTCGAAGCGCCACAAGCTCGTGGTCGTGCTCGACCACCTGGCGCAGCGCTTCGAGCCGGGCGTGAGGTACCCGGAGACCGAGGTCAACGAGATCCTGGCCGCGTTCCACCCGGACTACGCGGCCCTTCGCCGCTACCTCGTCGACAACGGCTTCCTCGACCGCGCCGACAACATGTACTGGCGCAGCGGCGGTTCGGTCGATGTCTGAGACGTTCGCGGGCAGGACCTTCCGCGGCGAGGACCGCTACGGCGAGGAGCTGGTCGACGTCGTCTACGAGCAGTGCACGTTCAGCGACGTCGACCTGACCGAGGCGACGACGAAGGGCGTGATCTTCCGGGAGTGCACCTTCCACAACTGCCGCTTCAACGCCTCGACCCACCACAGCACGGCGTTCATCGCGGCCGACTTCCGGCGCTGCAGCTTCTTCGACGCGTCGTTCGACGGCTGCAAGCTCGACGGTTCGGTGTTCGCGGAGTGCACGATGCGGCCTCTGAAGGTGATCGGTGGCTCGTGGCGGTCGATCACCCTGCGCGGCGCCAACCTCGGCGGTCTCCAGCTCGGCGGTCTCGACCTGCGCGAGTCTGACCTGTCGATGACCGACCTGTCCGCCGCGGTGCTGCGCGACGCCAAGCTCGACGGTGCCACCGTCAGGGAGACGAACCTGACCAAGGCCGATCTCCGCGGCGCCTCGCTGGCCGGCGTCGACCTGCGCGAGGCCACCCTGACAGGCACCCGCCTCGACCTGTTCGGCGCGGTGCACCTGGCCGAGCTGTACGGCGCCGACGTCGAGCCCTGAGCCGGGTCAGCCCTCGGGCAGCGGCTGGTTGAGGAACCACCGGTGGCCGAACGGGTCCGTGAAGACCGCGACCCGGCCGGCCGGCGGGCTGTCCTCCGGCCCGCGCGTCATCGGCACGCCGGCCGCGTCGACCCGGGAGGCCGCGGCGTCGCAGTCGGCCACCGTCAGGTGGAGCGTGACCGCCGGGCCGCGGTCGGGGGGTGGCGGCGCCACTCCGGCCGACTCGAACGCGTCGGACATCATCCAGCGTGCTCCGTCGACGGCGAGCTCGCAGTGGCCGATGCGTCCGTCGTCCATCACGATCGGGTCGTAGGCGAGCTCCGCGCCGAGCGCGTCGACGTACCACGCGATGGCGGCACGGCAGTCCCCGACACAGAGGTACGGCGTCAGCTCGCTCATGCCGCCCAGCGTGTCACGCGGCGGGCTGGGCCTCCACCCGGTGCGAGACGAGGGTGTCGAGAGCGCCGAGCAGCCGGCCGACGAACTCCGGCTCGGCGAGGATGTCCTCGCGGTCGATGGTCGACTCGGAGATGGCGATGTCCGCGACGACGTGCGCGCCGGCCACGGTGGCCGAGCGGCGGGCGTCCTCGTGCGACCACTTGCCGCCGAAGCGGGTGGGCGTCGCGCCGAGCGCCGCGAACGGCTTGCCGCTCAGTGCGCTCGCGCCGTACGGCCGGGACAGCCAGTCGATCGCGTTGTTGAGGACCGCCGGCATCGTGCCGTTGTACTCCGGGGTGACCGCGAGCACGCGGTCGGCGACTCCGACCTGGTCGCGGAGACGGGTCACGGACGCGGGCGCCTCGCCGTCCACGTCGATCTCCTCGTTGTAGAACGGGAGCTCGCCGAGGCCGTCCACGATCTCCACGACGGTGCCGGCCGGCGCCTGGTCACGCAGGGTCTCGGCGATGCGCCGGTTGATCGACTGGGAGCGCAGGCTGCCGAGCAGGACGACGACGCGGGTGTGGGACATGGGGATCTCCTCGAGAGTGGTGGCCATACGGGTGTCCGGTTAAACGGACCATGGTCCGCTTCTATTCCGATCGAGCTGAGACCTGCCCCACAACTAGTCTGTGCCGCGTGCACGACCTGTTGCCGATGTTCGACCAGCCGCCGCGGGAGCGCAGCGACGCGGCGCGCAACAGGGAGGCCCTGCTGGCGGCCGCGGCACGCCTCGTCGAGGACCATGGCGTCGACGCGGTGACCATGGACTCCGTCGCGGCGGCGGCCGGGGTCGGCAAGGGCACCGTGTTCCGCCGCTTCGACAGCCGCGAGGGCCTGATGGCGGCGCTGCTCAACCGGTCGGAGACCGAGTGGCAGGGCCTGGTCATCAGCGGGCCGCCCCCGCTCGGCCCGGGTGCGTCGGCCATCGAGCGGCTGCACGCGTTCGGTCACTCGCGGATGGAGGTCAACCTCCAGCACGCCGAGCTGATCCGGGCAGCCGGCCGCGCGGGCGAGCGTTCGTACGCCGCCGTCTCGTTCGCCGCCATGCACATGAGGTACCTGCTCGGTCAGCTCGAGGTCCGCGGCGACCTGTTCTTCCTGGCCACCGCGCTGCTCGCCCCCCTGGAGATGGTGGTCCTGGTCCAGCAGACCCAGGTCGACGCGATCCCCCTCGACCGCGTCCAGGCCGGCTGGGACGACCTCGTCCGGCGCGTGGTGTGCAGCGAGGTCAACCGCCCGTAGAGCTCACCAGCCCGGTGGGTGCCGGTCGTGCCAGGGGGCGGCCGCCTCGACCTGGGCGGACAGGGAGATCAGCAGCTCCTCCTCGGCGGGCCGGGCCGCCAACATGACGCCGACCGGGAGTCCGTGGGGCGTCCAGTGCAGCGGCAGCGAGACGGCCGGCATCCCCGTGACGTTCCAGGCCGACGTCCACGGCGTGAAGGCCTTCTGCGCCTCGAAGTCGGCCGACGGGTCGTCGTCGTCGCGGATCGCCCCGACCGGCAGCGGCGGCACGGCCAGGGTGGGGGTCAGCACGGCGTCGTACGGCGCCAGGACCGTCAGGGCGCCGGCCGCGACCCGGCGCAGCTCGCCGATCGCCAGCCCGAACTCCGGTCCCGACACGGCACGTCCTCGCTCGAACAGCCAGCGGGTGAGCGGACGCAACAACGGTTCGGCCTCGGGCGGCACCACCGACAGCGCGGTGAGCACGGCCCAGCAGGTCTCGAAGACCGGCACCGCCTCCGGCGCCAGCGGTGGCGGTACGTCCTCGACGTCGTGGCCGAGGCTCACGAGCAGTGCCGAGGCGTCCTCGTAGGCCTGCAGGCACTCGGGGTCGATCGGGGTGTCGGCCACGAGTGGTGTGCTGAACCTCGCGATCCGGAGCCGTCCCGGGTCGCGGTCGCAGGCGGACAGGAACGACGACGAGGGGGCTGGTGCCCAGGCAGGATCTCCCACCCGACGACCGGCGAGCACGTCCAGCATCGCCGCCGCGTCGCGGACGTTGCGGGCGATCGGGCCCGCCGTCCCCAAACCCACCGGGTCGCCGTACATGGGGTGACCACTGGTCCGGCCGCGGCTGGGCTTGAGCCCGACCAGCCCGCAGCACGAGGCCGGGATTCGGATCGAGCCGCCACCGTCCGAGCCCTGGGCCAGCGGCACCAGTCCGGCGGCCACCGCTGCCGCCGCTCCGCCGGACGAGCCGCCCGCCATCCGGGTGCGGTCCCACGGTGTCACCGCGGGCGGCAGGCCCTCGGGCTCGGTGTAGCACGGCGAGCCGAACTCCGGCGTCGAGGACTTGCCGAGGCTGACCATGCCGGCCGACTCGATCGCGAGGGTGACCGCGTCGGAGACCTCGGGCACGAAGTCAGCGAACACCGGCGACCCGAACGTCGTCCGGACACCGGCCGTCATGTTCAGGTCCTTGATCGCCGTGGGCACGCCCCACAACGGCTCGTCGGGGGCCGGCTCGTCGGCTGAGAGCTCGGTCATCAGCCCGGCGGCCCGGTCGCGGGCGAGCTCCGAGGTCCGCGTCACGAACGCCCCCACGTCGTCGGCCCGCGCGAGGTAGTGATCGACCAGCTCGAGCGGAGAGACCTCGCGTCGTCGGACGGCCCGGCCCTGCTCCAGCGCGGTCAGGTCGTGCAGCTCGCTCACGCACGCCACGCTAGCGGCGTCGCCAGAACGGGAGCCGGGGTCTCAGACGTGGTGGTGCTTGCGCAGCCCGAAGGTCAGCCCGTCGACGAGGGCGCCCCACGACGCCTCGATCACGTTGTGGCCGACGCCGACGGTGACCCAAGACGACTGGCCGTCGCTGGTCTCGATCAGCACGCGGGTGATCGCATCGGTGCCGTGGCCCTGGTCGAGGATCCGGACCTTGTAGTCGATGAGCTCGAACTTGGCGACCTCGGGGTACGCCTGGCCGATCGCCTCGCGCAGGGCGGAGTCGAGGGCGTTGACCGGTCCGTTGCCCTCGCCCGTCACGACGTACCTCACGCCCTCGGCCCGCAGCTTGACCGTCGCTTCCGAGACGGCCTCGTCGCCGGGCCGGGTCTCGGTGATGACCCGCCAGGACTCGACGTCGAAGTACGACGGCCGCGCACCCTCGACCTCCTCCGCCAGCAGCAGCTCGAAGGACGCGTCGGCGGCCTCGAAGGTGAACCCGTGTGCCTCCATGTCCTTGACCCGACCGGTGACCCGGGCGACCAGCTCGCGGTCTCCCGACAGGTCGTACCCGAGCTCGCGCCCCTTCAGCTCGATCGAGGCCCGGCCGGCCATGTCGCTGACGAGCAGCCGCATGTCGTTGCCGACGCCGGCCGGGTCCATGTGCTGGTAGAGGTCGGGGTCGACCTTGATCGCGCTGGCGTGCAGCCCCGCCTTGTGCGCGAACGCCGAGGTGCCGACGTACGGCTGCCTCGACGCCGGCGGCACGTTGGTGACCTCGGCCACGGCGTGGGCGATCCGGGTGGCGTCCCGGAGCCGCCCTGTGGGTAGGACCTGCCGGCCCAGCTTGACCTCGAGGTTGGCCACGACCGCGAGCAGGTCGGCGTTGCCGGTGCGCTCGCCGTAGCCGTTCACGGTGCCCTGCACGTGGGTGGCGCCGGCATCCACGGCCGCCAGCGTGTTGGCGACCGCGCAGCCGGTGTCGTTGTGGCAGTGGATGCCGACCCGTACCCCGGCGGTCTCGACGACGTCGTGCACGACGTCGGCCACCCAGCTCGGCAGCATCCCGCCGTTGGTGTCGCACAGGGCGATCACCGAGGCGCCCGCGCCGTACGCCGTGCGGAGGACCTCCAGCGCGTAGTCGCGGTTGAGCCGGTACCCGTCGAAGAAGTGCTCGGCGTCGAGGAACACCTCCTGCCCCTCGGCCCGCAGGTGCTCGACGGTGTCGCGGATCATCGCGAGGTTCTCCTCGAGCGTGGTCCGCAGCGCGAGCTCGACGTGCCGCTCGTGCGACTTCGCGACCAGCGTCACCACGCCGGCACCGCTATCGCGGAGCGCGGCGACGAGCGGGTCGTCGGCCGCGCGTACGCCTGCCCGGCGGGTCGCGCCGAAGGCCGCGAGCTTCGCGTACTTGAGGTCGAGCTCGTCCTGGGCCCGCCGGAAGAACTCGGTGTCCTTGGGGTTCGCGCCCGGCCAGCCGCCCTCGATGTAGCCCACGCCGAGGTCGTCGAGCTGCTTGGCGATGGAGAGCTTGTCGGCGACCGAGAGGTTCAGCCCCTCCTGCTGCGCGCCGTCGCGCAGCGTCGTGTCGTAGACGTGGAACGCGCCCTGCAGGTCCATGGTTCGGTCTCTCGTTGTGGTCCGGACACAAAAAAACCTCTCGAGGACGAGAGGTCGGCGCGTCGGGGTCTCCGACGCGCTAGGTGATGATGATGCGGTACTGCTGCACGGACTCATGGTGCCACGACGGGTCACGGAACGGCAGGAAGTCTCACGATCCGGGTCGCCCGCTCGCGGGGGCCCAGTGCACGCCGGCCTCGGACACCAGTCCGAGCACGAGGGCGACGAGCAGCAAGGCCGCGACGGCGAGCCCCCACGTCGACGTGGCCCGGCTCAACGGGATCACCACCCGCGACAGCGGACGGCGAACGCGCGAGCCGCCCGGACCGAGGTAGAGCCCGCAGGCCAGGGCGACCCCGCTGACGAACAAGGTGAGCTTCATGTCGACCGACAGGGCGTAGCAGAGCAGCCACGCCGCGACGGCGAACCCAGCGGCCCAGAACCAGAGCAGCAGGGTGGTGGGGATCGAGCGCACGAGGTGCCAGGGAGCCGACAGCGGGGCGACCACGGCGTCGTACCACTTGGCGGTGCCGCGGACCCGCTGCCGGTCGCCCGTGGCACTCGCCGTCATCGAACCGCTTCGCAACAGCCAGACCATGAGCAGCACGAGGCCGGTGGCGAGGTAGGGGTACGCCGCCACGGCAGCCCCGACGGTCACCGCGGCGGCGATGAGCAGCACCGCCCGCCGTGCCCGTTCGGCGCGCGGGGCGGGGTCCGGCAGCGGCGGGCCGACCCAGCCGTCGGGCGGCAGCCTGCGGTGGTCGTGCCAGTGGTCGTCCCAGAAGTCCTCCTGGGCGACGCTCACCGCCGGGACCGGCGTCGGCGGCGGGACCCAGGGACCGGGCGGTTGCGGATCGACCAGCGTGGGCCGCACCTCGGTCAGGTCGTCGGGGCCGACCTGCGGCAGCACCCCGGCCTGCGCCGCGATGGCCAACGGCATCGTGAACAGGTCCTCGGTCTCGTGCGGAGGGCCGTCGGGCAACGGGGTGCGCGGGTCGTGGTCGGGGTCGAGCAGGTCGCGGATCCGGTCGAGGCTCGGGCGCCGAGCAGGGTCCGGGTCGAGCGCGGACTCGACCAACCGACGGAGGGCGTCCGGCAGCCCGGAGAGGTCGTGCTCGCCGCGCCGGACCCGGTCCATGATCGCCATCGCGGGGCCGGAACCGAACGGCGACTGCCCGATCCCGGCGTACGCCACCGTCGCGGCCCACGAGTGCACGTCGGACGCGGCCGTCGCGTCCTCGCCGTAGAGGACCTCGGGCGGCAGGTACCCCGGCGTGCCGAGCAGCCAGCCCGTGTGGGTGAGCCGCGGGTCGTCGGCGACCCGGGCGAGTCCGAAGTCGATGAGGATGGGCGTGCGGCCCTCCATGAGCACGTTCGACGGCTTCACGTCCCGGTGCAGCACGCCGGCCGCGTGCACGCTCGCGACGCCCTCGGCCAGGGACCTGGCGAGCCAGATCAGGTCCGCCCCGCCGATGGGACCGTCCTCCTGGACCTGGTCGTGCAGCGAGTAGCCGGGCACGTAGCGCGTGGCGACGTACGGGATCGGCCCCCACGGGTCGGCGTCGACGATCTCGGCCACCCACTTGCTGCGGATCCGGCTCAGCGAGGACACCTCACGGGCCAGCCGTGAGCGGGCCTCGTCGTCGCCGATGATGTGCGGCCGCAGCACCTTGAGGGCCACCCGCTGCCCGCCGGGCTTGCGGGCCAGGTGCACCACGCCCATGCCGCCCTCGCCGAGCCGCGTCAGCAGTGTGTAGCCGCCGACGGTCAGGCCGGGCGGCGCCTGCGGGCGCTGCTGCCCGGGCGAGACGGTCACAGCGACGAGCGTAACCGCCGGATCACCGAATCACCGGCAGCCGGGACCTGTACGAAAGGGTCAGCAGACGCGATGCATCCAGCCGAACGTGTCGTCGGCCCGGCCGTACTGGATGTCGACCAGTGCCTGCCGGATCTGCATCGTCAGCGGGCCGGCATCGCCGTCGACCGCGCCGACCTCGCCGCCGTTCCACCGGAGCTGGCCGACCGGAGTGACGACGGCGGCCGTGCCGCACGCGAACACCTCGACGATGTCGCCGCTCGAGATGCCGTCACGCCACTCGTCGACGGAGAACCGGCGCTCCTCGACCTGGTGACCGAGCTTGCCGGCGAGCTCGATGATGCTCGACCGCGTGATGCCCTCGAGGATCGTGCCGACCTCGGGGGTGACGATGTGCCCGTCGGCGTACACGAAGTACATGTTCATCCCGCCGAGCTCCTCGACGTACTGGCCCTCCTGGGCGTCGAGGAAGACGACCTGGTCGCAGCCCTGGCCGGTTGCCTCCTGCTGGGCGATCAGCGACGAGGCGTAGTTGCCGCCGGTCTTGGCCGCACCCATGCCGCCGCGTCCCGCGCGGGTGTAGTCGGTCGAGAGCCAGAGGTTGATCGGCTTGACGCCCTTGCTGAAGTACGCGCCGGCGGGGCTGGCGATGACCATGAACGTGACGTGCTGGGCCGGCCGCACGCCGAGGAACGTCTCGGTGGCGATCATGAACGGCCGGATGTACAGGCTCTTCTCCCCCGCCGCGTCCGGGACCCACCGCTGGTCGACCTCGACGAGCGCGTCGACCGCCCGCACGAAGTCATCGACGGGCAGCTCGGGCAGCGCCAGCCGGCGGCTGGAGCGCACCATCCGCTCGGCGTTCGCCTCGGGTCGGAACGTCCAGATCGAGCCGTCCTCGTGGCGGTAGGCCTTCATCCCCTCGAAAATCTCCTGCGCGTAGTGCAGCACCGCCGTCGCGGGGTCGAGCGTCAGCGGGCCGTACGGCGTGATCCGCGCGCCACTCCAGCCGGCGGGTGTCCACTCGACCGTGAACATGTGGTCGGTGAAGTTGATC
>JAICRS010000232.1 GCA_025966335.1 Nocardioidaceae bacterium | reverse complement strand
GCAGCTCGCCGTGTCCGTGCCCTCGAACCCGTCCCGGTCCGCGGCCCGGTAGGCCTCGAGCAACGGTTGCGCCCGGAACGCCTGGGGAGTCTGTACGCCGACCAGCCCGGTCGCGCGGGCCGGTGCGGCTGGGTCCTCGGTCACCTGTGCTGAGCGCGCCGCCCGGACCGGGTCCCGGGCGATCAGTCCGCTCATGGGCCGGACCGGCAGCGCGCCACCGTGCTGGTGCGCGGCCGCGATCACGTCCCGGAACAGGGCGGTGCCGGCCAGCGGGCGGGCCGCGTCATGGATCGCCACCACGTCGACCGCACCTGCGTCGATCCGGGAGGCCAGTGCCTGCAGGGCGTTCCACTCCGAACCGTGCCGGTTGCTGCCACCGAGGACCACCGTCGCGGACAGGTCCGGGAAGTGCTCGGTCAGCGTGCGCTCGACGATCCCGCGGTCCTGGTCGCGGACCACGAGCACCACCTGGTCGACGTACTCGAGGGACTCAAGCCACCGCAGCGACCATCCGAACACCGGCAGTCCGGCCAGCGGGAGCAGGACCTTGTTGGTGTCGGCGCCGACCCGGCGACCCGCCCCGGCGGCGAGCAGGACGACCGCTGCGCGTGGGGAGGTGGACACGCGTCGAGGGTAGCGAGGCGCTACGCCCGGGACCCGGCCACGCGACGGGTCGTAGACGTCGTTCGGTTCGAGGATGCCGGCCGGCTGGCCGCGGCGTAGCCGGCGCCGACCAGTGCGAACAGGCCGAAGAACAGCCCGCCGACGACGGTGTAGGCGGTTCCCCACAGCCACCCCGGCACCCCGTCCTTCTCCTCGCGGCGCAGGATCTCCGCCTCCTCCGCCAACGCGCGCGGGCCGTCGAGGGCGGGGTACGCCTCGGCGGGAATGGCCGGGTCGGCCGGCAGGTAGACCGGCGCCGCGACCATCGAGTGCAGCGGGGTGTGCAGCCTGATCATGGTCTTCCAGGTGCCGTTCACCGGCATCGGCTCGTCGGTGCGCCACACACCCGGGGCGACCTCCTCGAGCTCGCCGTGCACGGCGCCGCCGCCCTGCCAGGACAGGGCCTCGAACCAGTACGCGTCGTCGACCAGCGCCGGGTCCGTCGCGACCTCGAGGTAGGCGCGGCCGTCACTCACCTCGTCGAGAGTCACGTCGACCGTGCCGGTCACGTCGTCGACCGGTGGGACGTTGATCGCGAACACGCCGACCACGACGGCGGCCGCGATCAGGGCGTAGCGGCCGGCATGGCGCGGGCGGTCGTGGACCACGGTGACCTGGGTGAGCTGCTGGTGCATCCAGGTGGCGACCACGCCGAGCGCTGCGCCGGTGACCGCGCAGAACAGCACCGCCCAGGGCATCATCTCGACGGGCCAGGGCATGGGCCGGGTGGCCTGGGTCCAGAAGAACTCGACGAGCAACATGCCGAGGGTCATCGCGACACCGGCCATCGCGCCGTACGCCAGGGTCGGCCGGCGCCGGCGTGCCAGCACCGCCGCGACGAGGGCGCCGCCGAGCAGGCTCGGCGGCCACGGGGTGAGCGCGTCGAAGGCCCAGACGTTGAGGGTGACCAGGATGGCCTGGAGCGCGGCGTGCGCGAGCCAGATGGAGACCACCCATCTCGTGCCGCGCATCATCGCCAGCGTGAACGTTGTCACCGTGGCGACGGTCAGCACGATCGGGTCGTTGAGCAGGGGGAACTGGGGGACGCCGTACGCGAACTCGAGCAGGAACGCGGTCGGTCCGGCGGCGAGGACCAGGATCGCCACCCACTCGAGCACCGGCCGGACCCGCGAGCCGCCGAGCTGGCGGGCCTCGGCGCAGGTGAGCAGCATCGTGTAGGGCAGCATCAGGGTGCCGCCGATCATCAGCACGTGGGTCGGGCCCCATTCGGTGACGTCCTGGCCGAACAGCCGGTGCCAGACGTCGTCGAGCGGGAAGCCGAGCAGCGCGCACAAGGCGATCCCGGTGCCGACCGCAGGGCCGATCGGAGTGCGCCAGGTGTGCAGGATCTTGAAGGTACGGCGGGGGAGGTGACCGTCGCTGAGGGCCAGCGCGAGTGCTCCGCCGGCGAAGATCGCGATCAGCCCGAGGAAGATGAGGTAGTGAGCGGGGTTCGCCAGCGGGCCCTCGTCCCGGCCGAGCGAGATGTGGAAGCTGACGTCCCAGTAGAGGCCGACCGCGCCGGAGAGCGCGCCGACGACCGAGACGGTCAGGGGGAGGGCGAACCAGCGCGGGCTGCCGTCGGCGCGAGCGATCCGGTCGGCGGCGCGGCCGACCAGGGTGATGTGCCCGGTCCGTTCGCGGAACATCACCCACAGGATCGCGGCGTACACCAGGGCGGTGAACGCCCCGACGATCAGGATCTGGTCGGTCGGCGCGCCGCCGGCCGACGGGGCCACGGAAGCAGCCAGCATGAGACCTCCACGTGACATTATCGATGTAACATGCATGATGACATGTACGCGACCATCCCTGTCAACCCCCGCCCTCCCCGTTGAGACGTGCCCTTTTCGCCGTTCAGACGCGAGGTTTTCGCCGTTGATGCGTGCAGAATTCGCAGGTGAGACGTGGGAACTTCCCAGGCCGGCCGTGCGGTGCCAGCTCGCCCTGTGGGTCGCGAAAAGGTCGCGTCTCATGCGCGAAAAAGGCGCGTCTCAACGGCGAAAAAGGCGCGTCTGAACGGGGAAAAGGGCGCGGGTGAAGGGGGCTGGGAGGATGCAGGGGTGAACGCGCACCCGGAGATGACGATCGACCAGCTCGCGGCGTCGGTGCAGATGACCGTGCGCAACGTGCGCGCGTACGCCGGCCGCGGCCTCATCCCCGCTCCACGGCTGGTCGGCCGCACCGGCTACTACGGACCCGAGCACGCCAGCCGGCTGAGGCTGATCCGCGACCTGCTCGACCGGGGCTACACGCTCAGCGCGGTGGAGAAGACGCTCCTGCGGCACTCGACCTCCACCGCCGGCCACGCCCTCGACCTCCTGCACACCCTCGAGGACCCGCTCGGTCGGTCCGAGCAGCCCGAGGAGATGACGGTGGCGGAGCTGACCCGGCTCGCCGAGGTCGAGCACGACGACGCGTTCCTCGACCGGCTGGTCGAGATCGGGATGATCGAACGCGTCGACGAGGAGAACGTCCGGCTGCTGAAGCCGTTGACCGTCCGGGCCGGGGCGAAGGCGATGGCGCTCGGCCTGGACCGGTACTCCGTCGCCGCGCTGCTCCCGCTGCTCGCCGAGCACCTGCACGAGATCGCGCAGCGCTTCGTCGACGAGTTCCGACAGCAGATCTGGGCACCGTTCGCCGATGCCGGGTTCCCGGATGGCGAGTGGCCGGCGATGCTCGAGGGGATCGAGACGATCCTGCCGGTCGCGTCGCAGGCGGTGCTCGCGGTGTTCCGGGACCAGCTGAACATCGTGATCGAGGAAGCCCTCGGGGAAGAGCTCAGCCGGCTGGTCGAGGAGTGAGCGGAGCGACCGGGTTCGGCACCAGCAGCGCGGTGGCGATCGCGGCCACGCCCTCACCCCGACCGGTCAGCCCGAGCCCGTCGGTGGTCGTCGCCGACACGGCCACCGGCGCCCCGACCGCCTCACTCAACGCGGCCTCGGCCTCCGCCCGGCGCGGGCCCAGCCTGGGCCGGTTCCCGATCACCTGGACCGCGACGTTGCCGACCTCGAAGCCGGCGGCCCGGACCCGCCGCGCGGTCTCGGCGAGCAACGTCGCTCCGGCCGCGCCCGCCCACTCCGGCTCGCTGGTGCCGTAGTTGCTGCCAAGGTCGCCCAGTCCCGCGGCCGACAGCATCGCGTCGCAGGCGGCGTGCGCGGCGACGTCCGCGTCGGAGTGACCGGCCAGGCCCTGCGGCTCGTCGGGAAACGACAGCCCCGCCAGCCACATCGGGGCATCGTCGGAGAACCGGTGCACGTCGGTGCCGATGCCGATCCGTGGGTGCGTCACGCCCCGATCATGCCGCATGACCGCACGGTTTCTGCGATGCGGGACCATGGGGGTGTGAGCCGCAAACCGTTCGCGCTCGCGGGGCTCGTGGCGGGCCTCGCCGGCATCGCCGTCAGTCACGCCGTGACGATGCTGCTCACGCTGCGCGCCACCCCGTTGCTGGCGGTGGCCGAGGCGGTCATCGAGTACACCCCCGGGTCGGTGGCCGAGGCCCTGATCCAGCTCGTCGGCCGCTACGACAAACCGCTGCTCGTCGCCGGCGTCACGCTGGTCGTGCTCGGGTTGTCCGCGCTCGCCGGTGTGCTCGCCGGTCGCCGCCCGGTCCTCGGGCAGCTGGTGTTCGTGGCGATGGGTGCGGTCGGCTTCGTCGCGATTTGGACCCGCCCCGGCTCCTCGGTGTACGACGTGCTCCCGGTCGTCGCGGGCACGATCACCTGGCTCGTCGTACTCTCCTTCCTCGTCGACTTCCTGGTCGACCACCCGGCCCCGGCCGACGAGCCCCCGGCACGCCGGGCCACCACCGACCCGGCCACCACCGACCCGGCCACAGCGGACCCCGCGACGGACGTGGCCAACCCGGCCAGACGAGGCTTCCTGATCCGTGCCGGAGCGGTCGCGGGTGGCGCGCTGGTGATCGGTGTCATCGGCCAGTTCGCAGGACAGGCCCGCCGGAACGTGGAGAGCGCCCGCAG
>JAICRS010000119.1 GCA_025966335.1 Nocardioidaceae bacterium | reverse complement strand
CGGCTCGATCGTCCCGCAACGCGACGTGGACGCGCTCGCCGCCGCCCGGTGGGTGAACGAGCACCCCACGCTGGCGCCGATCTACGACGCGCTCGGCCTGTTCTCGGTCTACGACTCGGTCTGGTTCAGCGCGATCTACATCCTGCTGATGGTCTCCCTGCTCGGCTGCATCCTGCCGCGCACGAAGATCTACTGGCGCGGGATGACCGCGCGCCCGCCGAAGCCTCCGCGCAACCTGGGCCGGCTGCCGCAGTCGCGTACCTTCGAGGTCGACGCCGAGCCGGCGGTGGCGCTCGAGCATGCCCGTTCGTTGCTGGCCCGCAGGAGGTACCGGGTCGACGTACACCCGGACGCCACCAGCGGCGGCGCGGTCTCCGGTGAGCGTGGCTACCTGCGCGAGGCCGGCAACCTGCTGTTCCACGTGTCCCTGCTGGTGGTCCTGGTCGGGTTCGCGATCGGCAACCTCTACGGCTACAAGGGCGGCGTGATCGTGGTGTCCGGCCAGGGCTTCTCCAACTCGCTCAGCCAGTACGACGACTTCCTGCCCGGGTCACTGTTCGACGCCAGGGACCTGGCCCCGTTCAGCTTCACGGTCAACGACTTCGACGTCACCTTCCTGCGCTCGGGCCCGCAGGCCGGGATGCCGACCGACTTCTCGGCCGACCTGACCTACCGGGAGGAGCCGGGCGCCCCGGAGCAGGGTTACGACCTCGCGGTGAACCACCCGCTCTCCGTCGAGGGCGGCAGCGTCTTCCTGGTCGGGCACGGCTACGCGCCGCGGGTCACCGTCCGCGACGGCGAGGGCAACATCGCCTACCAGGGCCCGGTGATCTTCCTGCCGCAGGACTCGACGTTCGCGTCGTTCGGCGTGATCAAGGTCCCCGACGCGATGCCCGAACAGCTCGGCTTCGAGGGCGTGTTCCTGCCCACCTACGGCTTCTCGATGGAACGCGGCCCGTTCTCGCAGTTCCCCGACGCGCTGGACCCGGTGCTCTCGATCCTGCCCTACCACGGCGACCTGGGCCTCGACGACGGGCAGCCACAGTCCGTGTACGAGCTGGAGAAGGACGAGCTCGAGGTGTTCGAGAAGCCCAACGGCGACGACTTCCGGCTCGACATCGCGCTCGGCCAGACCAAGCAGCTGCCCGGGGACGCCGGCTCGATCACCTTCGACGGGGTCGACCGGTGGGTCAAGCTCCAGATCAGCGACAGCCCCGGCAAGCTCATCGCGCTGGCCGGCGTACTCCTCGCCATCGTCGGTCTGCTCGGGTCGCTGTTCATCCGCCCGCGGCGCACGTGGGTGCGGGTCAGCCGGCGCGACGGGCGTACCGTGGTCGAGCTGGCCGGCCTCGACCGGAGCTCCGGTGGTGATCTCGAGGACGAGATCGACGGGCTCGAGAAACGCCTCCAGCACAGCACCTCGGAGAAGGAGAGACCGTGACGACCGCGGACTTCGCAGCATTCAGCAACAACGCGGTGGCGTTCGCGTCCGTGGTCTACGTCCTGGCGTTCCTCGCCCACCTGGTCGAGTGGGTGCAGGGCCGAAGCGTCCCGGTGACGGCGGAGCAACCCGCGCAGGTCCCGGTCGCCGCCGGCGGCACCGAAGCACTCGCCGACGCGCCACCGCCGTCGGACGAGGTCGTCGCCGAGCGGCTCGAGCTGTTCGCCCGGATCGGGGTCGCGCTGACCGTGGTCGCGGCGCTGCTGCACCTGGCCGCCGTGGTCACCCGAGGGCTCGGCGCCGACCCGGTACGGGTGCCGTGGGGCAACATGTACGAGTTCTCGATCACCGGGACGTTCGTGGTCACCGCGCTCTACCTCGCGCTGCTGCGCAAGTACGACCTGCGCTGGCTCGGCCCGGTCGTCACCGGCTTCGCCGTGGTGATCCTGATGCTCGCGGTGCTCGTGCTCTACGTGCCCGCCGGGCCGCTGGTGCCGGCGCTGCACTCCTACTGGCTCGTGATCCACGTGATCGCCGCGATCGTGGCCACCGGCGCCTTCTGCGTCGGCGGGATGGCGTCGCTGCTGTTCCTCGTCAAGCGCCGCGCCGAGCTCCGGGGAGAGACCCGCTCCACCGGCTACATCGCCCGGCTACCGGCCTCCTCGGCGCTGGACCGGGTCGCCTACCGGATGCACGCGTTCGGGTTCCCGATCTGGACCTTCGCGGCCCTGGTGGCCGGCCCGATCTGGGCGGAGTACGCCTGGGGCCGCTACTGGGGCTGGGACCCCAAGGAGGTGTGGGCGTTCATCACCTGGGTGGTCTATGCCGCCTACCTGCACGCGCGGGCGACCGCCGGCTGGAAGGGCAAGGCAGCCGCGATCATCGCGCTGGTCGGCCTGGCCACGCTGCTGTTCAACTTCGTGGGGATCAACTACTTCTTCGGCAGCACCAGCCAGCACTCGTACGCCGGCTGATCACCTCCGCGCCCCCGGTCACTCCGAGCGGGGCTGGTCCTGGCTGTCCGGCTCCGGGGCAGGCTTCTCGGTCGGCTTCGGCTCGGCGGGCCGGTCCTTCTGGCGCGCCTGCTGCTCCCGCGCGGCCCTGCGCCGTCGGCGCTCGAGCTCGCGGAGGAAGTCCTCGTCGTCGTCGGGGCCCAGGGTGCGCCTGCGGGGGACCGCCCGGGCGCTGGTGGGCCGAGGGAACTTGCGCCGTCGCCGACGTTCGAGCAGCCAGAAGATGCCGTACACGATCGCTGCGAAAACCACGATGACGAGCAGAATCTTTCCCACACCTCCAGAGTAGGCACGAAGACAAGCCCGCGGGGTACCGATGGCGACGAAAGCCGCCGCCGGCCCGCGGATTAGGCTGGCCCGGTGAAGGAATTCGTCATCTACACCGTGTCACGGCTCGGGTTGTTCGTCGCCTCCTACGCCGTCGTGATCGGCATCTACCTGCTGGTGACCGGTGGTGACTCCGTGCCGCTGTTCTGGCCGTTCCTGCTGGCGATCGTGATCTCCTCGGTCGGCTCGGTCTACCTGCTCAAGGGCCAGCGTGCCCGGTTCGCGGCGGTGGTGGAGCGACGCGCCGCGGCCGCCTCCCGGCGCTTCGAGGCCAGCCGCGCCAAGGAGGACGATCCCGATGAAACCTGAGCGAAGCGGCTCCTGCACGGTGGCCGAACGCGCGGACCAGGGCGCCCGAGCCTGGGTGAACGAGGCGATCCGGCGGGTCGAGGCGGACAGCAACCGGTCCGCGGACACCCACCTGCACGTGTTCCCGCTGCCGCCGGAGTGGGACATCGACCTCTACCTCAAGGACGAGTCGGTGCACCCCACCGGCTCCCTCAAGCATCGGCTGGCCCGGTCGCTGTTCCTCTACGCCCTGTGCAACGGGTGGATCGTCGAGGGGACCACGGTGATCGAGGCGTCGTCGGGCTCCACGGCGGTCTCGGAGGCCTACTTCGCGCGGCTGCTCGGCCTCCCGTTCGTCGCGGTGATGCCGGCCAGCACCTCGCGGGAGAAGATCGAGCTGATCGAGTTCTACGGCGGGCGCTGCCACCTCGTCGACGACCCGTCGACGATCTACGCCGAGTCACGCCGGCTCGCGGCGGAGACCGGCGGCCACTACATGGACCAGTTCACCTACGCCGAACGGGCCACGGACTGGCGCGGCAACAACAACATCGCCGAGTCGATCTTCGACCAGCTCGCCCAGGAACGGCACTCGGTCCCGGCGTGGGTGGTGGTCGGTGCGGGCACCGGTGGCACGTCGGCGACCATCGGCAGGTTCGTCCGGTTCCGCCGCTACGACACCCGGCTGTGCGTCGTGGACCCGGAGAACTCCGCGTTCTTCGAGGGCTGGGCGCGCGAGGACGCGTCGTACACGACCGGGAAGGCGTCCCGGATCGAGGGCATCGGCCGGCCCCGGGTGGAGCCCTCGTTCATGCCGGCGATCGTCGACTCGATGTGCTCGGTGCCCGACGCCGCCTCGGTCGCCGCCGCCCGGTGGTGCAGCACGGTCACCGGCCGGCTCGTCGGCGGGTCGACCGGCACCGCGATGTGGGGTGCGCTGCGGCTGGTCGCGCAGATGCGCAGCGAGGGCGAGTCCGGCAGCGTGGTCACCCTGCTCTGCGACGGGGGCGAGCGCTACACCCACACCTACTACGACGACACCTGGCTGGCCGCGCAGGGCATCGACATCGCGCCCTACCTGCGGACGCTGGAGAAGTTCGCGGACTCGGGGGAGTGGGCCGAGCCGCCGGGCTGAAGCGCCGTGCGGTGCGGCTCACGGGCATGAACGGAACCCGCCAGGGGTACTCGCCGGTATCAGAACGACTGAGGCGAGGGGTGCAGATGCAGCTTCCGTTGGAACGAGGCCCGCTGAGCGCAGGGGTGATCGACGCGTTGAGCGGCCGGGCCGACCTCGACGGCGACCGGCTCGTGGCGCTGGTCCATGACCTGCCCGAGCACGTCGACCCGACCACCGACGACGACTTCCACGTGGCCCTGTGGGTCGCCTACGAGCTGCACTACCTCGGCTTCGAGGACGTCGCGGAGAGCTGGGAGTGGGACCCGGAG
Source organism: Nocardioidaceae bacterium (assembly GCA_025966335.1). Taxonomy (GTDB): domain Bacteria; phylum Actinomycetota; class Actinomycetes; order Propionibacteriales; family Nocardioidaceae; genus Nocardioides_C. The sequence goes on along the minus strand of JAICRS010000119.1, from coordinate 4,235 downwards.
CTCATCCGTGTACGCCGCGAGCTCGAGTCGGTCTTCGAGGCCGAGCTGCGGCGTCGTACCGCCGACCAGGTCCGCCGGGCCCTCGAGGCTGACGGCGACGTCGCGTCCCGGCTCTTCGACCTGACCGAGGCGTTCGACGGCCCGTCGTTGGCACGGTTCATCCAGCGTGAGGCCACCCGTGAGCAGTTCCTCGAGTTCATGGTGCACCGCAGCATCTACCACCTGAAGGAGTCCGACCCGGCCTCGTGGGTGATCCCGCGGATCACCGGGAAGCCGAAGGCAGCGCTCGTCGAGCTGCAGTACGACGAGTACGGCGCCGGCCGTCCCGACCGGCTGCACGCGACCATGTTCGGCGACGCCCTCGAGGCCTGCGGCCTGGACCGGGAGTACGGCGGCTACATCGACCAGGTGCCCGGCTACACCCTCGCGTCGAACAACGCGATGAGCCTGCTGGGTCTGAACCGCCGGCTGCGGGCGGCCGCGATGGGGCACCTCGGCGCGTTCGAGGCGACCAGCTCGTTGCCCTGCCGCAGGTTCGCCGGCGCGATCAGGCGGCTCGGCCTCGACGAGAAGGCGGCGGAGTACTTCGACGAGCACGTCGAGGCAGACGCGGTCCACGAGCAGCTCGCGCTGCGCGACATCTGCGCCGCGCTCGTCGACCAGGAGCCGACCCTGCTCACCGACGTCTTCTTCGGTGCCGCCGTCTGCCTGTCCAGGGACGTGGTCACCGCTGAACAGATGCTGTCCGCCTGGCAGCGCGGCGAGTCGACGCTCCGTGCGGTCGACGCCGAGGCGGTGGCGTGATGCGGTCCGCGCCGCAGCCCGTGCCCCGCGCCCCTGAGCCGGTCGTCGCCGGGACCCGCGAGATCGAGGTCACCCCGTGCCCGAACGGTCCGCTGCTGGTCCGCGGAGCCGACGCGGTCCGCGACGCCGACGGCCGGGCCCACCAGGTCACCCGGCCGGTGGTCGCGGTGTGCGCCTGCGACAAGTCGCAGCGTCTGCCCTGGTGCGACGGCACGCACAAGGTGATCCCTAGGAAGTGACGCCGACCAGCAGCCCGGCGAACACACCGGTTGCGTAGAGCAGCTCGGCGACCCCGGTCTTCTGCAGCACCGGGACCAGCTCTCGGCCGGTCGTGCCGTTGAGGACCACGCGCGCGGCCGGGACCGCGGGGAGCAGGTAGACCAGTCCGAGCAGCGCCCACCACGTCGTGGCCAAGGCCAGCGCCAGCAGGGAGATCGCGGCCGCGGCGAGCAGCAGCGCGAACAGCGCGCGGGTCCGCTCCTCACCCAGGACGACCGCCAGCGTGCGCTTGCCGGCGACCCGGTCGGTCGGGATGTCGCGCAGGTTGTTCGCGACCAGGATCGCGCAGGCCAGCGCACCCACGCCGATGCCGGCGTAGAGCGAGGGCACGAGTGACTCCGCGTCCAGCGTCGAGGTCTGCACGTACGTCGTACCCACCACCGCGACCAGCCCGAAGAACACGAACACCATCACCTCGCCCAACGCGTGGTAGCCGTAGGGGCTCTTCCCGCCGGTGTAGAACCACGCCGCCACGATGCACGCCAGACCGAGCAGGACCAGCCACCAGCTGGTGGTCGCGGCCAGCACCAGACCCACCACGGCAGCCACTCCGAAGCAGCCGAAGGCGGCCAGCTTCACCGACCGCGCCGTCGCGGCTGCCGACCCGACCAGCCGGATCGGGCCGACCCGATTCTCGTCGGTGCCGCGGATCCCGTCGGAGTAGTCGTTGGCGTAGTTGACACCCACCTGCAACGCCAGCGAGACCACCAGCGCCAGCAGCGCCTTCCACCACACCGCCTGGTCGAGGAACGCCGCGACGCCGGTGCCGGCCAGGACCGGGGCGACGGCCGCCGGAAGGGTGCGAGGGCGCGCGCCCTCGAGCCACTGTGCAGGGGTTGCCATAGCCGGTAAGTCTGGCAGGCATAGCGTTGCCTCCCGTGAGCAGCCTTCGGCCCGTGCGCGGCACCTCCCGCGAGATCCTCGACCTGCTCCGCGACTGGAACGGTGCTGCGACCGACCCGGAGCCGCTGGTGATCGAGACCTCCGGCTCCACCGGTGCGTCCAAGCGGGTGCTGCTGTCCCGCCGGGCCATGCGGGCGTCCGCCACCGCGACGTACACCCGCCTCGGCGGACCGGGCCAGTGGCTGCTGAACCTGCCCGGGTCCTACGTCGCCGGCGCGCAGGTCCTCTTCCGATCCGTCCTGGCCGGGACCGAGCCGGTCTTCCTCGAGGAGCACGAGGACCTCGTGGCGGCCGCGGCGGCGATGACCGGAGAGCGCCGCTACCTGTCGCTGGTGCCGACCCAGCTGACCCGGATGCTGCGGAGTCCGGCCGAGGCCGAGGCGCTGCGCGGGTTCGACGCGGTGCTCGTCGGCGGGGCGGCCGTCGAGGACTCGTTGCGGGCGGCGGCCTCGAGGGCCGGAGTGCGGATCGTGGCGACGTACGGGATGAGCGAGACCTGCGGCGGCTGCGTCTACGACGGGGTGGCGCTGGACGGCGTCGCGGTCGCGCTCGGCGACGACGGCCGGATCCGGATCGGCGGCCCGGTGCTGTTCGACGGGTACGACGGGCGGCCGGACGTGACCGCGACGGTGCTCGTCGACGGGTGGTTCCTGACCTCGGACTACGGGCGGCTCGACGACGACGGCCGGCTGCAGGTCCTCGGCCGGATGGACGACGTGGTGATCTCCGGGGGTGTGAAGGTGCCCACCCAGGCCGTCGCCGCGCGCCTGCGCGACCATCCCGAGATCGCGCAGGCCGAGGTGGTGGGCGTGTTCGATGCCGAATGGGGACAACGCGTGGTCGCCGTGGTGGTGTCACCGGAGCCGCTCGTGGCGCGCAAGGTCCCTGGGCTCGGCGACCTGCGCAACTGGGTCTCCCAGGCGCTGCCCCGGGAGTGGGCGCCCAAGCAGCTGGTCCGGGTCACGGAGATCCCGCTGCTGCCCAACGGAAAGGTCGACCGGATGGAGCTGGAGCGGACCGTCCGGAGGGGCCGATGAGCGTCCCGGGCGAGCGGCACGTGTTCTCGATCCCGATGACCGTGCGGTTCCGTGGCATCACGGTCCGCGAGGGCATGCTGCTGCGCGGCCCGGCCGGCTGGGGCGAGTTCAGCCCGTTCCTGGAGTACGACGCCCGGGTCGCCGCACCCTGGCTGCGCTCGGCGCTCGAGGCCGCCGACGACGGGTGGCCGGCGCCGCTGCGGGAGTCGATTCCGGTCAACGTCACCGTCGCTGCCGTCGGCCCCGACCAGGCTGCCGAGGCGGTGCGCGCCAGCAGTGGCTGCCGGACCGCGAAGGTCAAGGTCGCCGAGCCCGGCCAGAGCCTCGCCGAGGAGGAAGCCCGGCTCGAGGCGGTCCGCGACGCCCTGGGACCCGACGGCCGGGTCCGCATCGACGCGAACGGCGGCTGGTCGGTCGACGGGGCGGTGGCCGCGATCCGGGTCCTGGACCGGGCCGCCGGCGGGCTCGAGTACGTCGAGCAGCCCTGCGCGACCGTGGAGGAGCTAGCCCTGGTCCGGCGACGCGTCGACGTCCCGATCGCCGCGGACGAGTCGATCCGCCGGGCCGAGGATCCCTACCGGGTCCGCGACCTGGAGGCCGCCGATATCGCGGTGCTCAAGGTGCAGCCGCTCGGCGGGGTCCGCGCCTGCCTGCGGATCGCCGAGGACATCGGGCTGCCCGTCGTGGTCTCCTCCGCGCTGGAGAGCTCGGTCGGCATCGCCGCGGGGGTGGCGCTGGCCGCGGCCCTTCCCGAGCTGCCCTACGCCTGTGGCCTCGCGACGGTGCAGCTGCTCACCGACGACGTCACGGTCAGCTCCTTGCTGCCGGTCGACGGTGAGCTGCCCGTCGTACGCCCGGACGTCGACGACACCGCCCTGACCCGGCTGCGCGCGGACGACGCGCGGAACGCCGTGTGGGCGGATCGGGTGGCCGCGATCGAGGCACTGGGGCAGGATCGGGTCCCGTGACGCAACGCAACGCCGCCACCGCGCAGGCCACGGTGCTGGTCGACGAGCTGGTCCGGTGCGGGGTGCGCGACATCGTGCTGGCGCCGGGATCGCGCTCGGCCGCCCTCGCCTTCGCGGTGCACGCCGCCGCCGCGGCCGACCGGATCCGGCTGCACGTGCGCGTCGACGAACGCTCCGCCGGCTTCCTCGCGCTCGGGCTCGCCCGGACCTCGCGACGACCGGTGCCGGTGGTGACCACGTCCGG
>JAICRS010000078.1 GCA_025966335.1 Nocardioidaceae bacterium | reverse complement strand
GGGTTCCCGACCGGACGTGTCCTGGACCATCCCCCAGGAGCAGCGCAGCGACAACACTCCACAACAGCTGCAAGAGCAGCTGTTCGACCGCATCAGCTCGCTGAGCGGTGTCTCCACCGGCCCGTCGGCGATCTCGGTCCCTGGGGCTCGCGGCCTGATGGTCGACCGGGCCGACGATGCCCCTCTGGACGCGTTCCTGGTCCCTCGGCTCGGGGAGTTCGCCCACCAGCACCCGTCGTACGACGGGTCCCTGCACCTGGCGCTGCCCCCGGCCCTGGCCGCGGACGCGGTTGCCAAGCGCTGGGCAGTCGCCCATCCGTTGGCCGGCATCAGGCTCTCCCGCGGGATGGTGATGATCTACGGCCCTCGCAACGAGGCCGAGCTGGCGACCGTCGCCGGCATCGTCGAGACCAGTCATGCGTACGCCACCGGCACGCTGCGCTGATCCCGACACTGCAGAAATCGACACAGCAAGACAACAACCGATCTCGGAAGGTTCCAACCCCATGCGTACTCTGCTTCACCCTGCCCGCAAGTCCCCCGTCCTGACCGACCTCGCCCTGTTGGTCTCCCGCGTCGCGCTCGGCGTCATCCTGGTCGCGCACGGCTGGCAGAAGTTCAACGAGTGGACGCTCAACGGCACCGCCAGCGCGTTCGGCGACATGGGCATCCCGGCGCCGGCCGTGGCCGCAACGTTCGTCACCGGTGTGGAGATCATCGGTGGCCTCGCACTGATCATCGGCCTCCTCACGCCGGTCGTCGCGGTGCTGAACATGTTCAGCCTGCTCGGTGCGCTGGTGCTGGTGCACATCGAGCACGGCGTCTTCGTGGCCGACAACGGCTTCGAGCTGGTCCTCGCCCTGTTCGCGGGACTCGCCACCATCGCGATGCTCGGCGCCGGCAAGTTCAGCACCGACGGCCTCCTGGGACGCTCCGCCCTCGCCAGTTGACAGCTCTGCTGCGGTCGGAGTCACGCCCCGCTCGGGCATGCAGAACCCCCGTTCGGGTACCGGACGGGCAAGCGTCGGCCCGGCGTTCGCCGGCCGGCAGTTGTCTGCCCGCGAAGGAACCCACCATGTCCCAGCTCCCCGGACGCCTCGAGTCGCACTGGCTCGACACGACCCCCACCACGTCGTACCCGCCGCTGACCACCGACCAGACCGTCGACGTGGTCGTGGTCGGGGCCGGCATCGCCGGGGTCTCGACGGCGTGGGAGCTGGTGAACGCAGGGAAGTCAGTGGCGCTCGTGGAGGCGGACCGCGTGGTCGCCGGGGTCACCGGCTACACGACCGCGAAGCTCAGTGCGCAGCACACGCTGATCTACGCCCAGATCCGCAAGACGTTCGGTGCGGACGGGGCCAGTTCCTATGCCCAGTCGCAGCAGGACGCCATCGAGCACGTCCGGAAGGTCAGCGACGATCTCGGGATCGACTGTGACCTCGAGCGGGTCCCGGCGTACACCTACGTCGAGTCCGAGGAGCAGCTGCAGCAGATCCACGACGAGGTGGACGCGGCCAACGACGCCGGGCTGACCGCCTCCTTCGTCACCGAAACCGGGCTCCCGTTCCGGATAGCCGGCGCGATCAGGGTCGAGGAGCAGGCGCAGTTCCACCCTCGCAAGTACCTCCTGGGCCTGCTCGACGACTTCACCTCGCGAGGCGGGCTGGTGTTCGAGCAGAGCCGCATCGTCGGCCTCGACGAGGGCGAACCGTGCAAGGTCACGGCGGAGAACGGCGCCACGATCACCGCGCAGGACGTCGTGGTCGCCTCGCACTACCCGGTGTTCGACCGAGCGGGGATGTTCGCCCGTCTCGAGCCGCACCGCGACCTGGTCGTCGCCGCCACGATCCCCGAGGACGACGACCCGCGGGGCACCTACATCACCACCGAGAACAACACGCGCTCGGTCCGCACCGCGCCCTACGCCGACGGGCAGCGGCTGCTGATCATCACCGGTGAGCAGTTCACCCCCGGGTCCGCCGACGTCACCGAACGCTTCGAGCGGCTGGTGTCCTGGACCCAGGAGCGGTTCCCGCGCGCCGAGGTGGTCTACCGGTGGGCCACCCAGGACAACGCGACCACCGACAAGGTGCCGTTCGTCGGACCGTTCCACCCGCGCGCGAAGCACGTGTACGTCGCCACCGGGTTCGCCGGCTGGGGAATGACCAACGGAGTCATGGCGGGCCGGCTGCTCAGCGGACTGATCACCGGCGACCGGCTGCCGTGGACCGACCTCTACGACCCGCGCCGGATGGAGCCCCTCAAGGAAGCCATGCCGATGCTGAAGCTGCAGGCCAAGGTGGCCAAGCACTTCATCGGCGACCGGCTGACCTCACACGTCGACTCGGTCGACGACATCGCGCCCGGCTCGGGCGCGGTGGCCCGGGTCCGCGGCGAGCGCTGCGCGGTCTACCGGGACACCGACGGCGGCCTCCAGGCGGTGTCCGCGACCTGCACCCACCTCGGCTGCATCGTCCACTTCAACGACGCGGAGACCGCTTGGGAGTGCCCGTGCCACGGGTCCCGGTTCGGGGTCGACGGCTCTGTGCTCCAAGGCCCCGCGACGAGGGCCCTGGAGCGCCGCGACGTCACCGGCTGAGGATCAGTGGCGCTTCTTCAGGTCGCTGACCGGCTCGTTGCTGGTGGCCCCGCCGGACTTCTCCTTCTTGGCGGCGCGCTTCTCCTTGAGGGACTTTCCGGACTTCTTCTGCATGTGCTGTCGGGGTGACTTGTCGGACATCGTCTGCTCCCTAATGGGAAGCCAGCATGGCTCCTACCCGTGAGAGTACGCCAGTCCCTCGGGAACAAGGTCCCTGTTCTCCGTGACCATCGCGCCTGCCGCCCGCCGTACCCGCCGCCGCAGGCTGGAACCACACGGATGGAGGAGGGCACATGAAGGCACTGGTGGTCTACGAGTCGATGTTCGGCAACACCGAGCAGGTTGCTCGGGCGGTGGCGACCGGACTCGGCAGGCATCTCGACGTCGAGCTGGTCGCCGTGGCGAACGCTCCCGATACGGTCTCCGACGTCGACCTGGTGGTCGTCGGCGGCCCGACGCACGCGTTCTCGATGACCCGGCAGGCGACCCGCGTGGATGCGGTCAGCCAGGGCGCGTCGCACGGCACCTCCGAGACGGGCCTGCGTGAGTGGCTCGCCACACTGCCCGCCGGCTCACGAAGCCTGCCGGTGGCCACCTTCGACACCCGCGTCGACAAGGCCCGGCACCTGCCCGGCTCGGCCGCCAAGGCCGCGGCGAAGGTCGTACGACGGCGCGGGTACCTGCTCGCCGCGAGGCCGGAGAGCTTCTATGTGGCCGATGTGGCGGGCCCGCTGATCGAGGGAGAGCTGGACCGCGCGGCGGCCTGGGGCGAGACGCTGACGAGCGGCAGGGTCGTGGGATGCGCATAGAAGGCGCATACTGGAGGTGATGAAGCCTTATGCCGGGACCCGGCGACACCTGCCCAACAGTCCCTTCAAGCCAAAGGTGGTCCCCGTCGCGGAGACCTTCGTCGTCGACGAGCGCGTCACCCATGACAAGTACGGTCTGGGCCGCGTGGTCGGGGTCGAGGGCGACCAGGCCGTCGTGGTCGACTTCGGTGACTCCCGGGTCCGCCTCTTCACGCCGTTCGACAAGCTGAGCAAGCTCTAACCACCGTCGAGACGCGCAGTTCTATCGCTTGAGACGCGAGGAAGTCGCGCGTCTTCCACAGGCGAACGCGAATTTCCCACGTTTCAACGGCGAATAACGCACGTCTCAACGAAAGCGGGTGGCCGCCGGGTGAGGGCGCAGGGACCTGCTGAGACACTGGGCAGATGCCCCACGAGCCGCGGACCGAGCCGCACTGGACCGAGCCCGGCGCCTACCGAGTCGCCGACGGCGTGCACCGGATCCCGCTTCCGCTGCCGATGGACGGGTTGCGCGCGGTCAACGTCTACGCGATCGAGACCGAGGAGGGGCTCACCCTCGTGGACGGCGGCTGGGCAGTCGAGGAGTCCCGGCAGCTGCTGGAGTCGTCCCTGCGTTCCATCGACCACAAGGTCTCCGACATCACCCGGTTCCTGGTCACCCACGTGCACCGCGACCACTACACGCAGGCGATCGCCGTACGACGCGAGTTCGGCGCCCACGTCAGCCTCGGCATCGGGGACCGGCCCACGATCGACTTCGTCAACGACACCACGAGCACGGCCGACCCGAACGTCGCCCAGCTGCGCCGGGCCGGTGCGTTCGACCTCGCCGCGGACTGGGCCAAGGAGATGGCCGGGCACAACCGGCAGCTCGAGAACTTCGAGGTGCCCGACACCTGGCTGTCCGGTGACAGCGCCCTCGAGGTCGGCAGCCGCCGGATCGACGCGGTGGCGACACCCGGCCACACCCAGGGCCACTACGTGTTCGCGGACGCCGCCGCGGGACTGCTGTTCGCCGGTGACCACGTCCTGCCGACGATCACGCCGTCGATCGGGTTCGAGCCGATCTTCGCCGAGCAGCCGCTGCGTGACTTCCTGGGCTCGCTGGCCAAGGTCCGCACCATGCCGGACCTCACCCTGCTGCCCGCGCACGGCCCGGTCACCGGCTCCAGCCACGCCCGGATCGACGAGCTGGTCGCCCACCACGACCACCGGCTGGTGCTCTGCCTGGACGCGGTCCGCGCCGGCCACGGATCGGCGTACGACGTCGCCGCGGAGCTGCCCTGGACCCGGCACCACCGGTCGCTGCGCGAGCTCGACGTCTTCAACTCCGCGCTCGCGACGCTGGAGACGTTCGCGCACCTCGAGCTGCTGGCCGCGCAGGGGCGGATCGGCCGCAGCGAGGACCACGAGGCGGTCGTCTACGCCGCTCGCTGAGCATGCCGCACGAGCGGTTGGGTAACGGCGACCATGACCTACAGCCCCCGTGAGCCCGCCTACGTCGCCAGCTACCTCGGTGCAATGACCGCCTTCGCCGCCGGTGCCCTCGGCCTCGCCGTCGCCGGCAGGGTCACCGGCCGCTCCCTGCCGGAGAGGTACGACGTGACCGACCTCGTGATCGGCGGCGTGGCCACCTACAAGTTCGCCCGGCTGATCTCCAAGGACGCCGTGACCACCCCGATCCGGATGCCGTTCACCGAGTTCAAGGAGAACGCCGGCTCGGCCGAGGTGAACGAGGAGCCGCGGGACGGCCATCCCACGCACACGATCGGCGAGCTGATCAGCTGCCCGTTCTGCCTCGCGCCGTGGATCAGCACCGGCTACGTCGCGGCGCTCAGCCTGTCCCCGCGACTGGCGCGGACCTGGGCGGCGGTGTTCAGCATCGTCGGCACCTCGGACGTGCTCCAGCAGGTCTACGGACGGGTCCGCACGGACTGAGCCGGCCGGCGCATCGGGACATGCGGGATGCCGTCGTCGAGGAACTCCGGACCGGTCTGCGCGTAGCCGTAGCGCTCGTACCACCCGGCCAGGTAGGACTGCGCGTCGAGCCGCGACGGCCGCGGCCCGACCAGGTCGAGGGCGACCTCCATCAGCCGGCCGGCCAGGCCGCGACCGCGGTGGCCGGCGGCGACCAGGACCCGCCCGATCCGTGCCTCCTCGTGGTCCTCCAGCAGGCGCAGGTAGGCGACGGGCGCGCCGCCGTACTCCGCCCACACGTGCCGGGTGCCCGGCTCGAGGTCACGCCCGTCCAGCTCCGGGTAGGGGCAGCTCTGCTCGACGACGAACACCGACTCGCGCAGCTGCCAGAGCAGGTACGCCGTGCGCGCATCCAGCTCGTCGAACCCGGCGACCCGCATCTCGAACTCGGTCACCCGGGAGAGCGTAGTCCCGAACCTGACGGGGAACCTTGCGCTCCGCACCGTCGTTGAAGATCGCACACGACGAAGGGTGGGCGGCTTGACGCACGACGAAGAGTTCGACCGGCAGCTGCAGACGCTGCTGGACAAGGGTTACCCGGCGCTCGCAGGGATCGGCGTCGAGGAGTTCACGCGTCTGATCGAGCCGCTGCGGGAGCTGCTGCCTCGCGCCGTCTCAGCCGTCGCCACCGGGCAGGACCCGATCCCGTTCCTCATCGTGGTCCGCGGCAGCCTGGTCCCGACGGTCGCGGCCGTCGAGCGGTTCGAGGTCCGCGGCAAAGCCGGCTGGAGCGACATGGCCGACGAGATCGACTCCTACAAGCCGATCGACGGCGTCGACGTGCCGTTGGGCCCCGCCTACCTGGTCGTCGACGTCGACACCGGCAAGGACACGCTCAACGTGCGGCCCAACGACGCGCTTCCGATGATCACCGGAGCCGGCCGTACTCCGTTGACCACCGACGAGGGCGTGGCGCTGGTGACGCAGCTCCCCGAGGTCCTCACCGACCGCAACTGCTTCCAGGCGCTCGGCTCCCGTGCGGACAACAAGCGGGTTCCCAGCTTCTGGATCAGCAAGGGCGCACCGCGCCTCGGCTGGTGCTGGGCGGGCAACCCGCACACCTGGCTCGGCGCCGGCTCCGCTGCTGGGAGGTACGGCGCGGCCTAGGGCACCCGGTGCACCGAGAACTTCTCGGCCAGGTGCCCGGCGGGAAGGCCGAACTCCACGGCGGTCGCGGTGAGCTTGTCCCGCATGATCCGGTGGATCCGTTCGGGGTCCGGGTGCTGGCTCTCGTGGCAGCTCAACGCCGCCAGCTTCGCCTCGAAGTGGTCGGTGACGTCGACCGCCTGGTTGCTGGTCGGGTGCTCCATCAGCCACAGCTCGTCGGGTGACCAGGGCTCGAGCGCCTCGTCGTCGTACAGCTCGACGAACGCGAACCGGTTCCCGGCGGCCGGGTAGATCGCCCGGGTCGCGGCCTCCCCGCCGGCGAGGTGGTCCGGATGGGAGGGAGCGAGCCGGTCCCAGTCCCGCTCCGGGCTCTGCAGCAGCACCCGCTGCGGACGCAGCTGCCGGATCACCCGGACCAGGTCGCGCACCAGCTCCCGGTCCACGGTCAGCTCCCCGTCGACGTACCCCAGGAAGCGCACGTCGTCGACGCCGACCTCCTTGGCCGCCGCGCACTGCTCCCGCCGCCTGATCTCCGGCATCGTCGACCGGTCCAGCTCCGGGTCGAAACCGCCGGCCTGCCCGTCGGTGATCACGCAGTAGCTGACCTCGATCCCGGACGTGGTCCACGCCGCGACCGTCCCGGCGGCGCCGAAGTCGACGTCGTCGGGATGGGCGGTGATCACCAGCGCCCGCTCGACGCTCATCGGGTCACCGACGCGCCGACGATGCGCAGCGCGATCTCGCAGTAGTGGTCGCCGATCTGCTCGGGGGTCCAGGCGCCGTCGTCGCGGTACCAGCGGGCCACGTCGATGCCGAGGGAGAGCAGGGCGAGGCTGGTCATCCGCGGGTCGGAGGTCTCGAACACGCCGTCCTCGACGCCGCGGTCGACGAGCCGGCGCACCCGCTGCTCGATCGCCCGCCGGATACCGACGATCTCGTCGAGGTGGGCCGGGCTGAGCGCGGCCAGCTCGTAGTTGACGATCCGCGCGCCGGTGTGGCCGCGGGCGTGATGCACGGTGAAGCCGCGGATCACCGCGAGCAGCTGCTGCACCGGGTCGGGCGAGCTGGCCACCCCCTCCTCGACGAGCTGCAGCGTCCGCTCGTGCCCGGCCTTGGAGATCACGTAGAGCAGGTCCTCCTTGGACCGGTGGTGCACGTAGAGCGCGGCCGGGCTCATCCCGGCGGCCGCCGCGATGTCGCGGGTCGTCGTACCGTGGAAGCCCTTGGACGCGAACGACTCCACAGCGGCGGCGACCAGCCGGCTGCGGGCGTCCTGGGCCACGGGTTCTGTGACCTGACTCATAGCGACCCTTCCCGGTGGGGGTGTTGACGCGCGTGTCGCACCTGAGGAACGCTAGGCAAACGCCCCGCGATAAGCAAGCGCTTAGTCAGAACCAGTGAGGTTGGATTGAAACGCCGTATCTACGACGCCGACCACGAGGCCTTCCGCAGCTCGGTCCGTGAGTTCCTCGACCGTCAGGTCCGGCCTCGCACCGAGGAGTTCCTCGAGGCACGGGCGCTGCCGCGCGACCTGTGGGTCGAGGCCGGCAAGCAGGGCTACCTCGGGCTGGAGATCCCGGAGGAGTACGGCGGCTCGGCGGCCGGTGACTACCGGTACAACGCGGTGCTGGCCGAGGAGCTCTCCAAGGTGGCCGCGGCGTTGTCGTCCTGCTTCGGCATCCACGGTGACATCGTCGCGCCGTACCTCGTGGACCTCACCACCGAGGAGCAGAAACAGCGCTGGCTCCCCGGGTTCTGCAGCGGCGAGATCGTCACCGCGATCGCGATGACCGAGCCCAGCGGCGGCTCGGACCTCGCCGCGCTGCGCACCGCCGCGGTGCGCGACGGCGACGCCTGGGTGCTGAACGGGTCCAAGACCTTCATCACCAACGGCTACTCCGCCGACCTCGTGGTCGTCGCGGCACGGACCAGCCCGGAGAAGAAGGCCAAGGGGATCACGCTGTTCGGCGTGGAGACCGGAATGGAGGGGTTCACCCGCGGCCGCAAGCTCGACAAGGTCGGGCAGAGCGAGTCCGACACCGCCGAGCTGTCCTTCGACAACGTCCGGGTCCCCGACGCGAACCGGATCGGCGAGCTCGACCGCGGCTTCATCGCGATGATGGAGCGGCTCCCGCAGGAGCGGCTCGGCGCCGCGGTCTCCAACATCGCGCATGCCGCGCAGATCCTCACCGAGACCATCGACTACACCAAGGAGCGGAAGGCGTTCGGCCAGTCCGTGGGCTCCTTCCAGCACAACAAGTTCCTGCTCGCCGAGCTGGTCACCCAGATCGAGGTCTCCCAGGCGTACGTCGACCAGGCGGTCCTGGCGCACGTCGACGGAGAGCTGACCGCGGTCGACGCGGCAAAGGCGAAGTGGTGGTCCGCCCAGGTCCAGAACGACGTGCTCGACGCCTGTGTCCAGCTGCACGGCGGCTACGGGTACATGAACGAGTACCGGGTGGCACGCGCCTGGCGTGACGCCCGGGTCACCAAGATCTGGGCCGGTTCCAACGAGATCATGAAGGAGCTCATCGGCCGCGACCTCGGCCTGTGACGCGAAGCCCCACCGACCCCTGCCGCACCCGGGCCGACCGGGAGCACGAGAGGAACCATCCATGCCGGAAGCAGTCATCGTCGCCACCGCCCGATCGCCGATCGGACGCGCCTTCAAGGGATCGCTCAAGGACATGCGTCCCGACGACCTCGCCGTGCAGATGGTGCACGCCGCACTCGCCAAGGTCCCGCAGCTCGACCCCGCCGACATCGACGACCTGATGCTCGGCTGCGGCCTGCCCGGAGGCGAGTCCGGGTTCAACATGGGCCGGATCGTCGCCGTCCTCGCCGGGCTCGACAACGTCCCCGGCACCACGATCACCCGCTACTGCTCCTCGAGCCTGCAGACCACCCGAATGGCGCTGCACGCGATCAAGGCCGGTGAGGGCGACGTGTTCATCTCCGCCGGCGTGGAGACCGTCAGCCGGTTCACCAAGGGCAACTCCGACAGCCTCCCTGACACGATGAACCCGCTGTTCACCGAGGCCAAGGAGCGCACAGACGCGTTCGCGGCCGGAGGCAGGACGTGGTCCGACCCGCGGCTCGACGACCGGCTCCCGGACGCCTACGTCGCGATGGGACAGACCGCCGAGAACGTCGCCCAGCTCAAGGGCGTCACCCGCGCCGACCAGGACGAGTTCGGGGTCCGCAGCCAGAACCTGGCCGAGAAGGCCATCGCCGACGGCTTCTGGGAGAAGGACATCACCCCGGTGACCCTGCCCGACGGCACCGTGGTGTCGGCGGACGACGGACCCCGCGCCGGCGTGACCCTCGAGAAGGTCGCCACCCTCGATCCTGTGTTCCGCCCCGACGGCACGGTCACGGCGGCCAACTGCTGCCCGCTCAACGACGGTGCCGCCGCGGTGGTCGTCATGTCCGACGCCAAGGCAGCCGAGCTCGGGCTGACCCCGCTGGCGCGGATCGTGTCCACCGGCGTCACCGGGCTGTCCCCGGAGATCATGGGCCTCGGCCCGGTCGAGGCGTCCAAGCAGGCCCTGGCTCGCGCCGGGATGACCATCGACGACATCGACCTGGTCGAGATCAACGAGGCCTTCGCCGCCCAGGTGATCCCCTCCGCACGCGACCTCGGCATCGACTTCGACAAGCTCAACGTCAACGGCGGCGCGATCGCCGTCGGCCATCCGTTCGGGATGACCGGCGCCCGGATCACCAGCACGCTGGTCAACTCGCTGCAGCACCACGACAAGCAGCTCGGCCTGGAGACGATGTGTGTCGGCGGCGGGCAGGGCATGGCGATGGTGCTGGAGCGGCTGTCATGACCCAGCGGTTCGCGGGCAAGGTCGCGATCGTCACCGGCGCGAGCCGCGGGATCGGTCTCGGCATCGCCGAGCGGCTGGTCGCCGAGGGTGCCAAGGTCTGCATCACCGCCCGCAAGCAGGAGGCGCTCGACGAGGCGGTCCGCACCCTGGGCGGGCCGGACCGGGCGATCGCGGTCGCCGGCAAGGGCGACGACGTCGACCACCAGGCCGACGCGGTCAAGCAGACCCTGCAGGCCTTCGGCAGCGTGGACCTCCTCGTCAACAACGCGGGGATCAACCCGGTCTACGGACCGATGGTCGAGATGGAGCTCGACGCGGCCCGGAAGATCTTCGAGGTGAACTGCCTGGCCGCGCTGTCGTGGGTGCAGCAGGCGCACCGCGCCTGGATGGGCGAGCACGGCGGCTCGGTCGTCAACGTCTCGTCGGTCGCCGGCCTGAAGCCGGCGCCGGGGATCGGCTTCTACGGAGCGAGCAAGGCGATGCTGGCGCACATCACCGCCGAGCTCGCGGTCGAGCTCGGACCCGACATCCGGGTGAACGCGGTCGCGCCCGCCGTGGTCAAGACGAAGTTCGCCACCGCGCTCTACGAAGGCAAGGAGGAGCAGGTCGCCTCGACGTACCCGCTCAAGCGGCTCGGCGTGCCCGAGGACGTCGGCAGCGTGGTCGCCTTCCTGCTCTCCGAGGACGCCGCCTGGATGACCGGTCAGGTGTTGGTCGTCGACGGTGGATTGACGCTCACCGGCGGGGTCTGAGATGGACGTGCGCGGCAAGGGCGTGGTGGTCACCGGCGGCGGCCACGGCATCGGCCGTGCCATCGCCTTGCGGATGGCCGACGAGGGAGCCCGGGTGGTCGTCAACGACCTCGACGCCGACGCGGCCGCCGCCGTCGCCGAAGAGGTGGGCGGTCACGCGGCACCGGGCGACGCGGCCACCGAGGCCGGCGTGGACGCTCTCGTCGCGACCGCACGCAAGCAGCTCGGCTCGATCGACGTCTTCTTCGCCAACGCCGGCATCGACACCGGCCGCGGGCTGGACACCCCGGCCGAGGACTGGGCGCGCGCGCTCGACGTCAACGTGATGGCGCACGTGCGCGCCGCGCAGCGGCTGGTGCCCGAATGGGTCGAGGGCGTTGGCGGCCGGTTCGTGGTGACCGCCTCGGCCGCCGGGCTGCTCACGATGCTCGGCAGTGCGCCGTACTCGGTGAGCAAGCACGCCGCCGTGGCGTTCGCCGAGTGGCTCTCGGCCACCTACGGGCATCGCGGCGTCACCGTCCAGGCGATCTGCCCGCAAGGGGTGCGGACCCGGATGCTCGACAACGCCGGACCGCTGCAGGAGCTGCTCAGCCACGACACCGCGCTCGAGCCCGAACAGGTCGCCGACATTGTCTGGCAGGCGCTGCAGGACGACCGGTTCCTGATCCTCCCGCACCCCGAGGTGCAGGGCTACTACGAGCTCCGGGCAACACAGACCGACAGGTGGCTGGCCGGGATGCGGAAGCTCCAGCACCGTCTGGACACGGCCCGGTGACCCGTGTGGTGGAAGCCGTCGTGTTCGACTACGGCGGCGTGCTGACCACGCCGGTCCGGGACTC
>JAICRS010000163.1 GCA_025966335.1 Nocardioidaceae bacterium | reverse complement strand
CTGCCGGTGGAGGGCATCTCGGTCGGTGAGGGTGACCCGCCGAACCCGGTGGAGAAGGTCGGGGACGAGGGCACGTCCACGGTGACGAACCTCGACAACGGCAAGCTGTCCTCGGTGGCGCCGGTGTGGCCGGCCGGGAACCGGGCGTCGCTGCACGCCTCGGGCCTGGTGCGTCACGAGGTCACCAGCAGCGACGGCGCGGCGGTCGGCTACAACTACGACAGCACGATCGCGCCGGGTCGCAAGTACACCTACAGCTACTACATCGACAACGGCAACCTCGGCGTCATCAACTTCACCGACTTCGGCAACCTGCGCGGGACCCGGCACCACGGTGCCTGGGGCGGCCTGGTGGTCTCGCCCAAGGGTGCGACGTACCACCACCCGACGGACCTCGCGCCGCTCGCCGCCGGTGAGGAGGCAGTGATCAAGTACGTCGACCGTTCGGGCGCCACCCGGGCCTACCGGGAGTTCATCGTCGACGTCCAGGACGGGCTGAACCTGTTCGACAAGTCCGGCGAGCCGATCACCGCGCCGGAGGAGGAAGAGCCCGCGGACGGACCGGTGGAGCTCGAGGACGAGGGCGAGGTCGGCATCAACTACCGCACCGAGCCGTTCGCGCACCGGCTGTCGACCGGAGCCGACATCGCCGACGTGTTCAGCTCCACGGTGTTCGGCGACCCGGCGACCCCGGTGTTCCGTGCCTACGCCAACGACCCGGTGATGGTGCGGGTGCTCAACAGCTCGGACCTCCCGCGGGCGCACACCTTCGGGATCAACGGTCACAGCTGGCGCTACGAGCCGCACGACCCGAACAGCAACATCGTCACCGCGCAGGGCGGGCTCAACACCGGCCGCACCTTCAACGCGGGAATCTGCGCCGGCAGCAACCTGCCGCTCGACGACCTGACCGGGTCGGCCACCTGCGGCACCGACGGCCAGGCAGGCGACTTCCTGTACGGCGACCGCAACTTCTTCCACATGCTGAGCGGCGGCATCTGGGGCCTGATCCGGGTCCATGCCGACGATCAGTCCGATCTCGCCCGACTGCCAGGGAAGTGAACGATCATGGTGACCATGTCTCAGGAGCTGTTGCCGCCACGGGAGCAGACGATCGGCTTCGCCCGTCCACTGCTGTGGGTCGCGCTGACCTTGGCGGCAGTCGGGGCGGTGCTGGCCACCGTCCTCGCTGTCAACGCCCTCACCGAGCCCGATGAGCTGGCGGTCGGCAGCCCGGCCGACACCTCCTACGGGTCCTTCACGGTGACCCGGGCGGCGACCACGTTCGTGCCCGCCACCCAGGGCCCGCCGACGATGGCGAAGATGATGGGCACGGTGGGCACCGACCAGCTCCAGGTCTGGGTCCGCGTGGTCAACGAGGACGACGCGGACGGTGTGCGCTACGGCCCGCAGCAGATGATGCTGCTCACCGGGGGCCCCGGCGGCATCACGGAGCACCCGATCCAAGGCTCGAACCTGGAGCCGGGTGTCCTGCCGATGAGCGCCAGCGTCGACGGGCAGGTCTGGTTCGACCTCGAGGGGATCGACCCGGAGCGCGACCACTGGCTCGAGTACGCCGCCCCGGACGGCTCTGTGCTGCGGATCCCGCTGCCGGAGGGCGCGGTCGCCGATCCCGCTGCGCACGGGCACGGCGAGGACCACTGAAACCGGGGCAACCACAAGCAATTCCCAAGAACCGGAACCCAGACTGACTGTCATGTCCGTAGACCTGGCTTCCCCAAGCACCACTCGTGACCGCGTTGGTCTGGGCCGCGCAGGGGCCTCAGCTGCCCTGATCGGTAGCGCGATGGTGCATGCCACGGTTCTTTCGGACCATTACCGCGAGTGGGCCCTGGCCGGTCTGTTCTTCTTGGCCCTGCAGGTGGCCGAGACGCTCCTCGGGCTGGCCGTCCTGCTCGCGGGGGGTCGCCGGGTTGCCATCGCCGTGGTGGCGGGCAACCTGGCGACCCTGGGGGTCTGGGCGCTGTCCCGGACGGCCGGGATGCCCTTCGGCCCTTCGGTGTTCCGCGTTTCCGAGGCGGTCGGTGCCGCCGATCTGGCCTGTGTGGTGCTGGAGCTCGCCGCGATCATCCTGGTGCTCCCCTGCGCCCTCGCCATCGCCCCGGAGCGGCTGCTCCTCCGGCCGCAATGGCCGGCCGTCGGGCGTCGGGGTCGTACCGCCGCCGCGGTCGCGTTGCTGGCGGCCGTGGTCGCCGTCACCGGCTGGGGGCTCACCCCCGCGCTTCAGGGCGAGTCGCACCACCATCACGCCGCCGCGTCCCACTGACGGTGCCGACCCGGGGGTGGGGTGGGTCGGGTCGGGACGGGTCGGGGTGGGTCGGGGGACGGGTTCGTTGAGACGTGCCCTTTTCGCCGTTCATGCGTGCTCTTTTCGCCGTTCATGCGTGTTCTTTTCGCCTTCGAGACGTGCTGGAATCGCGATTGACCAGCGGTGTCCCGGTGACCCGGGCCGTCAGCGAGCAGCGAGCGACTTACCCTGACGCCGGAGAAGTCAGCTCCTTGGAACTGGCTCACGCGATCCGGTCACGGTGACCGGTTGGCGAAAGTCAGATTCAGCGATAACTCACCTGCCGGCGCGAAAGTTCCACGTCTCAACCTGAACTTCTCCACGTCTCAACATGAGGTCGCGCCGGTGGACGACCGGGTGGTTCAGGATCGAGCGGCTGAACCGACCGGGCTGACCAGAGTCGGCACGGGTCGACTGACCTCGGGATGCGACAGCCGATCCGGCAGGCAGGCCGACGGGGCAGACCCGTGTCGCGGCGATCAAGGTTTTCCCAAGCCGGTCTGGCCATCTTAGATACAACCGGACCAGACGCGCCCGGGTCACCAGGAGGCTCACGATGATCCGAGTTCTGCTCGCGGATGACCACGAGGTCATCCGGTTCGGCCTGCGCCTGCTGATCAACGCGACCAAGGATCTCGAGCTGGTCGGTTCAGCTGCTGACGGGATGGCCGCGGTGTCGATGGCGCTGCGAGAGTCTCCCGACGTGGTGGTGATGGACCTGTCGATGCCCCTGCTCAACGGCATCGAGGCCACGGCCGAGATCAAGCGGGAGCGGCCGAAGACCCGGGTCCTGGTGCTCACGTCCTACACCTACGACCCGATCGTCAGAGACGCGATCAATGCCGGCGCCTCCGGCTACCTGCTCAAGGACGAGCGCGCCCCCAGGGTGATCGAAGCGATCCGGGCGGTACACCGAGGTGAGCAGCCGATCGCACCCTCGCTGAGCCGATCGCGGGGCTGGTGGGCGGACCCGGCCGGCTCGCCCGGTTGAAGGTCGCAGGGCCGTCAGGTCTTGATCAGGTCCGCCGGGAAGACCGCCTCGAGGATCGCGCCGCCGCGCGCACCCGGACTCAGGTCGAGCCGGCCGCCGAGGTCTTGGACGGTGTCCGCGAGCAGCCGAAGCCCGAGATGGCCCGGCGCGGTCACGGTGTTCTCGTCCACGCCCCGACCGTCGTCGACCACGCGTACGACGATGTCGTCACCATTGCGCAGCAGGTGCACCTGGGCGGCAGTCGCGCGGGCATGCCGCAGCACGTTGCGCAGCCCCTCCCGCACCACCCGGTAGGCGAGCCGGGTGGCGTCCAACGGCGCGTGGAAGTCGGGACTCACCTCGACACTGACCGACACCTGGGCGTCCTCGGCCCGCATCGCGAGCTCCTCCACGGCAGCCACCAACCCCTCCCCCTCGAGGTTCGGCGGGTAGATGTCGGTCAGGAGCGACCGGAGCGCTGTGACGTCGCGGCTCAGCACCGTCGAGACGTGCGCGACGGCCTCGCGGGCGTCGGCGGCCTCCGGACCCGACGGCAGCTGCTCTGCCACGATCGGCATCGCGAAACCCAGTCCCGCCAGGTCCTGGATCACCCCGTCGTGCAGGTCCTGGGCGATCCGGCGACGTTCCAGGTCCGAGGCGAGCAGACCGTGCCGCAACACCTTCGCCCGCTCCTGCTGCGCGCGGTCCACGCGTCGGGCCAGCGACACCGCCAGCGGCAGGACCGTGATCTGGAAGATCAGCAGCCCACCCAGCGAGAGCGGCAGGAGCTCCGCGATCAGCTCCTTCTCCTTCTCCTCCATGCCTTCGGTCGGCAGGTAGGCCTCGAACACCATCGGCCTCCCGGTCGAGTCGTACGCTCCGACGTACACCTCGAGCAGCTCTCCCTCCAGCCGCTCCTCTGCATTCTCCGGCTTGTCGAGGTTGCTGAGCTCGGCGGTGACGTCCGACGTACCGAACAGGGAGGTGACGTCTGCCTCCAGCGGGAACTGGCGTCCGATGAGGGATGGTTCGTCGGCCCAGATGATCGTGCCGTCCGGTGCCCACAGCTTCACGTGGGTCAGCGCGCCGCTGCGCAGTCGAGGCTCCATGATCGAGCTGACCCGCGCCACTGCCTGCTCATCTCCGGCCTTGAGTGGGCCGGTGACGAGGTCGGCGACGCCTCTCGCGATACCGCCCGCACGTGCTTGGGCGTCTTCGAGGGCCTCCTCGCGCGCGAGCCGCTGGCTGATGAACACGGTCGCGATGGAGATCACGATCATCGCGATGATGCTCCACACCGCGAACCGGACCACGGCGTGCCGGACGACGGAACCGGCGACTCCCGTGGAGGTCGGGCCGTCGTCAGTGAGCTGACTTGACACGGACGAGGCCGCTTCTGGTCGCGATCGCGACCGCCTCCAGCTGCGAGTGGGCATCAAGCTTGATCAGGAGGTTCTTGATGTAACCGCGACAGGTGTGCAGCGTGATGCCGAGCTGGTTGGAGGTCGCCCGCGCGTCGAGCCCGTCGGCGAGCAGCTGGAGGACCTGCTGCTCGCGCCGGGTCAGCGGCGGCAGGTAGGTCGTGCTGACCGGTCGCGCCGGGCTGACGATCCGCTTCAGGAGCCTGGGGTGCACGACGAACCCGCCCTGGTGCGCGGTGCGCAGGACCGCGAGCATGTCGCTCAGGGAACCGTCCTTGGGCAGCAGCGCACATGCGCCGGCGTCGGAGGCGCGGTGCATCGCCGACCGGTCGGCGTGGGCGGTGAGCACGACGACACGGATGTCCGGGTACTGCTGGACCAGCTTCGCCGTCGCCGCGATGCCGTCGCCGTCGCCCAGGTTGACGTCCATCACCACGACGTCAGGCCGAAGCCGGTCGACCATGGCCAGGCCGTCCTTGAGCGTCTCGGCCGTTCCGGCGCAGTGCAGGTCCGGCTCGCCCTTCAGAGCAAGCGCAAGCAACTCGGCGAACGTGCAGTGGTCGTCGATGACCACTACCTCGGTCGCCTCCGCACTCGCCGGGTTCCCCCCCGATGCGATGACTGACATGGTGCCCCCTCATACGAGGCGCGGGTGTCTCGAGCCCGCGCCCCGCACCAAGTATCCCCCGGTATCACGCGTAAACCCATAGTGAATACGCGTCACGCGCACCGGTGGACGAAACGGGCATACACTCCCTGTTGTCGTCATGCCGACCCCCCATTTGGGGGTATCGGGGGTCACCCGTTCAGGCCACGTCCAGCACGCGGACGGCAACTTCGGCGAGAGCACCGTCATGGCCGGGAAGCTCCACCCCGGGGATCGAGGCGAGTGTCTGCCGCAGCAGCCCGAGCAGTGCCCGCAGCTCGGCCCGCTCGCTGTCCGGCGCCGCCGAGCGCGAGGACGACTCGTCGCTGAGGATCTCCATGTAGAGCCGGTAGGTCGCGACGCCGGGCTCGAGACCCAGCTCGTCGACCATCGCGGTGCGCAGTGCGGAGTACGTGCGCAGAGCCTCGCATCGCCGGCCGGACAGCCACAGCGCCCGCATCAGGTGCTGGACCGCGCTCTCGGCGAAGCGGTCCCGGTCGAGACCGGCGGACGCGAGCCGGATCGCGGTGTCGAAGTCGCGCAGCTCGAGTGCGTGTCCGGCAGCTCGCACGCACGCGGTCACCAGCTCCTGGTCGACGAAGTGGCGCTCCTGGGTGGCCCAGCTCGTGTACGCCTCGCTCGCCAGGAGCGTGCCACCGACCATCGCCAGGGCTCGCTCGGTCAGCTCGATGGACTGGGCAGGACCGGCGGCGGAGGAGCGTGTCAGCAGCCTCCGGAAGTCGACGAGGTCGACGTGCGCCTCGCTGGTGTCGAGCACGTATCCGTTGGAGGTGGTGGCGAGCACCGACTTCCGGCCCTTGGTGAGCCCGAGACTGCGGCGGAGCACGCACACGTAGCTCTCCAGCGTCCCGACGTAGGTCTTGGGCGGTTCGCCGTCCCACAGCAGGTCAGCCAGGCGGTCCTTCGCGATGGGCGTTCCCGGTGAGAGCGCCAGGATCTCGAGGATCTGACGCGGCTTGACCCCACCCAGGTCGGAGGCGGTAACGGTTCCCCGGTCGGTCTCGACGGACGTCGGTCCGAACAGCTTGATGTTGATCATGTGGCTTGTCCCCTCGGCCAGTGTTGCCCCCTTAGAGTGCGCCGCCGTCGACGACCGCTGGAGCCGAATCCTCGGGGGCCGCTCCCCCCAACATCGGGTGGTCCGTCCGGAACCGCCGGCACCACCCGGGTGGCTCATCCGACTCGCACCCGGGTGGTGCGGGCACCACTCGAACGGTCGGCCCTGTGACCGGATTTGTGGGAATCACAGGACGAGGAGCCGATCAGTTCCTAAAGTGGGCTCACGAAGTGAGGGGACGGCGGGGCTGGCACCAGAACACCGGCGCCACCCCCGCCGCATTTTTTCGCCGACTGGTCAGGCCCTGTGTGCGCCATAGCGGTCACAGGGGCTGACAACTCGGGGAAGACGGGGTCAGTCGCCCCAGAAGATCCGCTCGACGACGGCGCGGGCGCGACGGGTCACTCGTAGGTAGTCGTTGACCAGCT
>JAICRS010000166.1 GCA_025966335.1 Nocardioidaceae bacterium | reverse complement strand
GACGAGACCCTCGACGGGCTCTGGGACCTCGAGGCCTGCGAGATCGTCGCCAGCCTCTACTCGCGCATCCACCTTGCCGCCCTGCCCCAGCTGAACACCCTCACGTCGTACGTCGACCGCTGGACCGCCGGCCTGGCCGCGCTGCCGAACGACGCACCCATCCCGCGCCGGCTGGTCGAGCAGACCATCGCGCTCGGCAAGGACTTCATCTCCGACGCCGCCTCGGTCGGGACGATGATCCACGGCGACCTGCACTACGAGAACGTGCTGGCGGGCGATCGCGAACCATGGCTGGCGATCGACCCCAAGCCCATGAACGGCGACCCGCACTACGAGGTCGCCCCGCTGCTCTGGAACCGGTGGGACGACGTGGTCGCGTCCGGCAACGTTCGCGAGGCCGTACGACGAAGGTTTCACACCACCATCGACACCGCGGAGCTGGACGAGGCCCGCGCCCGGGACTGGGTGATCGTCCGCGAGGTGCACAACGCGCTGTGGACCATCCAGGACGCCGTCGCGGCGGGCCGCGGCCTCACAGCGGAGGACAAGGACTGGATCACCCGGGCGGTCACGATCGCCAAGGCGGTCCAGGACTGAACCCCCGGGTGAGATGCGTCCCAGATCCGGGAAACCGGCGCGGAGGGCCGCCCGGCACCGGCACAATCTCTGCTCGTGCCCACCCCCTCTCGCCCTGCTGATGCACGCCTGCTGTCCGTGAACGTCGCCCTCCCGGTCCACCTGCCGGCGGTGCGTTCCGCGAAGAGGACCGCGATCGACAAACGGCCGGTCACCGACCGGGTCGCCGTGCGCAGCCTCGGTCTGGACGGCGACGGTGTCGGTGACATCCGCTACCACGGTGGTCCCGACCAGGCGGTCTACGCGTTCGCCCGGGAAGACCTGGACCTCTGGTCCGAGCGGCTCGGCGGCTACCTGCCCTCTGGTGTCTTCGGGGAGAACCTGACCACCGTCGGCATCGACGTGAACGAGGCCGTGGTGGGGGAGCGGTGGCGGATCGGGACCACGCTGCTGGAGGTCAGCTCGGTGCGGATCCCGTGCAACGTGTTCAGGAAATGGCTCGGCGTCAGGGGCCACGACGTCTCCGGATGGGTGCGCCGGTTCACGCGGGAGGCGCGGCCGGGTCCGTACCTCCGGGTCCTCGAGGAGGGCGCACTGGCCGCCGGTGACCCGGTCGAGGTGGAGTCGCGGCCGGACCACGGTGTGACCGTCTCCATGATGTTCCGGGCGCTGACCACCGAGCGCTCGCTGCTGCCGGAGCTGCTTCGCGTCGACGCGCTGCCGGAACCGGTGCGAGCGAAGGTGATGGCCCACGTCGAGCAGGATCGCGAACCCACCCTCGCTGCCCTCGGCTGAGCCGGTCGGGACCAGCTTCCTGCGTCGCACAGCGCGGAGAGGGAGATCGATCCGGCGAGCCGGGTTCACCGTTTTGACGAGGAAGTGGTCAAGAACGGCTTGTTCCGTGCCGGGAGACGTGTCCTTCTTGACCACTTCCGGGGACGCGCTGCTCGAGCGGAGCCGACCCGGCTGGACCCGGGCACAACGGGCACACGTGTGCCCGTGTGACACAGATCGCCGAAAGAAACGTGTCACGACGGCACACGTGTGCCGCTTGGTCGCGCCGGGCGGTGCGGGGCGCTCGCTGCCCTTAACCCACGTGCAGCACTCGCGGCTCTTCAGACCACCCGCGGGACTCGCACGCCGACCAGGGGCAACTTTCGGTCAAGGGCTTGACAACTAAACATTTAAAAACCAATGTTTACTGTATCGCCGACCGAGCAGGAGCCCTTCCGATGACCGCGACCCAGGCCGACGTCCCCGACGTGCCGTACTTCGACCTCGCCGACCCGTCCTTCGACGTGACCTCGGAGCTGGTGCACGCCGCACGCGACGAGAGCTGGTACGTGCACACGCCGTACGGCCTCGCGGTGCTGCGCTACAACGAGGTGGGCGCTCTGCTCAAGGACCGTCGGCTGCGGCAGGGCAGCGCCGCCTGGCCCGCGCACAACGGCATCCACTCCGGCCTCTTCACCGACTGGTGGAACGACGTCCTGATGAACCTGGAGGGCGAGGACCACCACCGGATCCGGCGGCTGCTGAACCCGGCGTTCTCCCCGAAGGTGATCAACGCGATGGTCCCGCAGTTCCAGGCGCTCGCCGAGGAGCTGGTCGACGCGTTCGTCGACGAGGGCCGTTGCGAGTTCGTGAGCCAGTTCGCCGAGCCGTACTCCGCCCGGATCCTGTGCATCCTGCTCGGCCTGCCCGAGTCCGAGTGGCAGCAGATCTCCACCTGGGCGGTCGACCTCGGCCTCTCCCTGGGCGTCACGTTCGCGCAGGACCTGGACAAGATCCACGCCGCGCTGGAGGGGCTCTACGGCTACTGCAACGAGCTGATCGCCGACCGGCGGGACAACCCCCGCGACGACCTCACCACGCGGTTGGTCCAGGCGTCACGGGACGAGGACCGGCTCACCGAGACCGAGCTCGCCGTCTCCCTGGTCTTCTTGATCTTCGCCGGCATGGACACCACCCGGAACCAGCTCGGCCTCGCCCTCCAGACCTTCCTGCGCCACCCCGACCAGTGGGCGAAGCTCGCGGAACGACCCGACCTGGGACGGGCCGCGGTCGAGGAGGTGATGCGGGTCAACCCGACGATCACCTGGATCACCCGCGAGGCGCTCGAGCCGTTCACCTTCCAGGGGCTCGAGATCGAGCAGGGCCAGACCATCCAGCTGTTCTCCCACTCCGCGGGGACCGACCCGTCGGCGATGGCGGACACCACCTTCGACATCGAGGGCGACCGGGCCTCGCACATGGGCTTCGGCGGCGGCGTCCACCACTGCCTCGGGCACTTCGTGGCCCGCACCGACATGAGTGTCGCGCTGCCGCTGCTGGCCCGCCGCCTCCGCGACCCACGCGCCGACGGCCCCGGCGAGTGGCTGCCGATGTCGGGCAACACCGGTCCGGTGCGTTTCCCGATCACCTTCACCCCCGGCGCCTGACGCCGAGCCAGCAACCCCAGGAGTGAACATGCGAGTCATCGTCGACCGCGCGCTGTGCGACGACCACGGGCAGTGCGAGATCGCCGCCCCCAACGTGTTCCGCATCGGCGTGGACGGAAAGCTCGAGTACGACGAGCGACCCGACCCGTCCGAGCGCGACGCGATCGAGGAAGCCGCCGACGCCTGCCCGTTGCAGGCGATCCTGGTCCAGGAGTGACCGCGATGTCACGGGTGGTCGTCGTCGGAGCCGGCATGGCCGGTCTTCGTGCCGCGGAGCAGCTGCGGGCATCGGGTTGGAGCGACGAGATCCTGGTCCTGGGACAGGAGCCCCATGCGCCGTACAACCGTCCTCCGCTGTCGAAGGAGGCGCTGTCCGGGATGGGCGCCGAGGACCCGCAGACCTGGGCCGACAAGCTCGCGTTCCGGCAGCGACCCAGCGTCGCGGACGTGGAGTGGCGTCTCGGCACGGAGGTCGTCGGGGCCGATCTCGGGGCGCGCCGGGTCACCTGTGCCGACGGGACGGAGGTCGGGTACGACGGGCTGGTGATCGCCTCGGGGATCCGCAGCCGCCGGCTGTCGATCGACGGGCCGGCCGGCGGACGGTTCACCCTGCGGACCCTGGCCGACGCCGTCGCCCTGCAGCCGGCCCTGCGTCCCGGCGCGAGGGTGGTCGTCGTCGGAGGCGGCTTCATCGGCTGCGAGGTCGCCGCGACCGCGACCGCGATGGGCTGCCGGGTGACCGTCGTCGAGCCGCTGTCGGGCTGCCTGCAGCGCGGGCTCGGTGACCTGGTCGGCGGCCTGGTCCAGAGCTACCTGTCGGGGTACGGGATCAGGATGCTGACCGGACGGACCGTGCGTGACCTGCACCCGGTCCCGGGCCGGCCGGACCGGGTGGGGTCCGTGGTGCTCGACGACGACACGGTGCTGCCCGCCGACGTCGTGGTGGAGGCCGTCGGGTCGACGCCGAACGTGGAGTGGCTCGCCGACAACGGGCTGGACCTGACCGACGGCGTGCTCTGCGACGAGCGGCTGCGGGCCGTCGGACGCAGCGACGTGGTCGCGGTCGGTGACGTGGCCAGGTTCGTGAACCCCCGCTTCGATGAGGTTGCGCGGCGGGTCGAGCACTGGTGCATCCCCACCGACACCGCGCGGTTCGCGGCCGGCTCCCTGGTGCGTGCTCTGCACGACCTGCCCGACGACCGGCCGCGCTTCGCGCCGATGTCGAGCTTCTGGAGCGACCAGCTCGAGCTGCGGATCCAGAGCTTCGGTGCGCCCGGCCTCGCGGACGAGGTCACGGTCGTCGACGGGAGTCCGGACCCGTGCGCGCTGACCGACGGGCTGATCGCGCACTACCGGCGCGGTGGCCGGCTGGTCGGCGTGGTGCTGGTGAACGTGCCGGCGAACCGGCACCGCGAGCAACGCGAGCTGGTCAGCGCGTCCTGTCCCGGCTGACCCGTGCGTGTAGCGCGGTGATGAACGCGATGTTCTTCCGCACGTGCCTCTGGGCCAGCTCCCCGGCACGGACCGGGTCCCGGGCCAGGATCGCCTCCAGCAACACGTCGTGGGAGCGGACCGCGCTGGCCTGGTCCGGCTCCTCGGTGTCGGTGATCCAGAGGTACTCCACGGTCTCGGCCTGAAGCCGGACCTCGGCGCCGGTCAGCCGCGGGGACTGCGCGGCCACCGCGATCTGGACGTGGAAGTGGCTGTCGGCCCGGCACTGGTGCCAGTGCGTCGCTGCCTCGCGCAGCTCCTGGTTGAACCCTTCGAGCCGGTCCAGCTCGGGGCCGGTGCCGCGCTCGGCGGCCAGGCTCGCGGCCATTCCGGCCACGGCGGCGTGCTCGTCCCCGATGTCGCGCAGGTCGTCGACGCTCAGCTCGGCCAGCCGTGCGGTGAGCAGCTTGGTCGCCTCGGCCCGCGGCGTGCGCACGAACGTGCCGCCGTTGCGGCCGCGACGGGTCTCCACCAGCCCGCGCTGACGCAGCGACGACAGCGCTTCGCGCAACGTCACGGTGGCGATGCCGAGCTGGGCCGACAGCTCTGCCTCGGACGGCAGCTGCTCACCGTCGGAGACCAGCCCGAGCGCGATCGCGGCAGCGATCCGGCGGGCGGCGACCTCCGCGCGGCCCTCGCTGGACAGCGGGGCGAACACGGTCGCCGACAGGGGAGAGGCGACCTCGGTCATCGGCTGGGCCACCTTCGCTCGGGGATGTTGCGACGGCGCCCATCCTAGCCGCTGACCTGTTATTCCAGATGTTTTGGTCCGGGGTGGCGGAAACACTGTCCGGAAACGGGGGAATGGCTACCGATAGGTAGCCATCTGTTCTACCTTGTGGTGCAACCAGCCAACGGCCTGCCGGCGCGACGAGTTGTGCCTCCGCAGGAGAGATCAGGGAGAGCAATGTCTGAGTCCGCCGTCAACCATGACCTCACCGCGGTGGAGAACCGTGCGCCCAACGTGGGTCGCCAGTTCTTCGACCGGGTCCAGGCGAGCCCGAACCGGGAGGCGTACCGCTTCCCGAGGGGCGAGCAGTGGGAGTCGGTGACGTGGAAGGAGACCGGGGACCGGGTCACCAGGCTGGCCGCGGGACTGGTCGCGCTCGGCATCGAGCCGGAGCAGCGGGTCGGCATCGCCTCGGGCACCCGCTACGAGTGGATCCTGGCCGACCTCGCGATCATGTGTGCCGGCGCGGCGACCACGACGGTGTACCCGTCGACGATCGCCGACGACGTCTCCTACATCCTGGCCGACTCGGAGTCACGGGTGGTCTTCGCCGAGGACGACGAGCAGGTCGCCAAGGTCGCCGCGCACAGGCCCGAGCTGCCGCACCTGCAGAAGGTGGTCACCTTCGACGGTGCCGCCGACGGTGACTGGGTGATCGGCCTCGAGGACCTCGAGCAGCTCGGCGAGAAGCTGCTGGCGGAGAACCCGAACCTGGTCGAGCAGAGGATCGCGGCGACCGGGCCGGAGTCACTGGCCACGCTGATCTACACCTCGGGTACGACGGGTCGACCGAAGGGGGTCCGGCTGCGCCACGCCTCCTGGACCTACGAGGGCACCGCGATCCAGGCGCAGAACATCCTCGACGAGAGTGACCTGCAGTACCTCTGGCTGCCGATGGCCCACTCGTTCGGCAAGGTGCTGCTGTCCACCCAGCTCGCGTGCGGGTTCGCCACGGCGGTCGACGGCCGGGTCGACAAGATCATCGAGAACCTCGCGGTCGTCCGACCCACGTTCATGGGTGCGGCGCCGCGGATCTTCGAGAAGGCGCACGGCCGGATCATCACGATGCAGCAGAACGAGGGCGGCATCAAGGAGAAGCTGTTCAACAAGGCCTTCGCCGTCGGCTTCGCGGTCGACAAGCTCAAGCGCGAGGGCAAGCCGGTGCCGTTCCTGCTCGCCAAGCAGCACGCGCTGTTCGACAAGCTGGTCTTCGCCAAGATCCGCGAGCGCTTCGGAGGACGGGTCCGGTTCTTCATCTCCGGCGCTGCCGCCCTGAACCGCGAGGTCGCCGAGTGGTTCCACGTCGCCGGCATCCTGATCCTCGAGGGCTACGGACTCACCGAGACCTCCGCCGGGTCGTTCGTGAACCACCCCGACGACTACCGGTTCGGCACCGTCGGCCAGGTGTTCCCGGGCAGCGAGGTGAAGATCGCCGAGGACGGGGAGATCCTGATCAAGGGCCCCGGTGTGATGGACGGCTACCACAACCTTCCGGAGCAGACCGCCGAGGCGCTCTCGGACGGCTGGCTG
>JAICRS010000320.1 GCA_025966335.1 Nocardioidaceae bacterium | reverse complement strand
GTGTTCATCTCGGTGAGCGGGATGTCCTCGAAGAGCCGGCGCATCTCGCCGAGGTGCGGGATCGGCACTCCGACCTTGCCGACCTCACCGCGGGCGAGCGCCGAGTCGGGGTCGTAACCGGTCTGGGTGGGCAGGTCGAAGGCGACCGAGAGGCCGGTCTGCCCCTTCGCGAGGTTCCGCCGGTAGAGCGCGTTGGACTCCGAGGCCGAGCTGTGGCCGGCGTAGGTCCGCATCACCCACGGCTTGTCCTTCTCCTGGGGCCTGTCGGTCTCGGCGACGTCACGCGGCTGTTCGCTCATGACACGGGAGACTACGGCGAAGCGAACCGCGCGGTAACCGCGATGTGAACTGTCCCACGTGCCGAGTAGGTCACACGGGCCGGGCGGGCCTCAGGCGGTGATCGCGCCGCGTTCGACCTGGACCAGGCGGCGCAGCCGGGTGAACGCGATGATCCGCCGCAGCGCCGGACTGCACCCGCGCAGAGTGAGCTGTCGGCCGTCGCGCTCCATGATCTTGGTGGCCGCAGCGAGCACCTTCAGCGCGGTGGCGTCGATGGACTCGACCTCGGACAGGTCGACCGCGACGTCGCCGGTTCGCGCCTCGATGTGGGCGTAGAGGGCCTCGCGCACCATGCTCGTGGACCGGACGTCGAACCGTCCGGCCAGTGACAGCGTTGCGCCGTTCGTGGTGACTTCCATACCACTCCCAGGTACTCACGGGACGGCCCCCGTGCCGTCCCTGTACACACTATGACGCACGCCACAGGGAAATGGTTGCTCCATTTATGTAACGGGTGTGTCGCGATTCGGGTTCTGGGACGTGGCCCGACCCAACCGCGGGACGGCTCCTCACCGGTCGACGTCGGCGACCGACACCCGGGCGATGTCCACGCCGAGACCGCGCAGCACCTCGACGAAGTGCGGGTAGCCGCGGTCGATGTGCTGCGACTGGGTCACCGTGGTGGTGCCCTCCGCCGCCAGCCCCGCGAGCACGAGCGCGGCGCCGGCGCGGATGTCGTGGGCGACGACCGGCGCCCCGGACAGGCAGGGCTTTCCGCGTACGACGGCGTGGTGGCCGTCGGTGCGCAGGTCGGCTCCCAGCCGGGCCAGCTCCTGGGCGAACATGAACCGTGCCTCGAAGACGTTCTCCGTGATCATCGCGGTCCCGTCGCTGACCGCGGCCAACGTCATCGCGAACGGCTGCAGGTCGGTGGGAAAGCCCGGGTAGGGCAGCGTCACCACGTCGAACGAGCCGAGCCGCTCGGACACCGAGATCCGGAACCCGTCGTCCGCGGCGTGCACGGCCGCCCCGGTGCTGGTCAGCTTGTCCAGGACGATGTCGAGGTGGTGGGCGCAACCGCCGGCGACCGTCAGGTCTCCCCCGGCGATCGCGGCGGCGAACGCCCACGTCCCGGCGACGATCCGGTCGGTGACGGTCGCGTGGGTGACCGGCGCGAGCCGGTCCACACCCTCGATGGTCAGGGTGGAGGACGAGATCCCGTCGATCCGCGCGCCCATCGCGCCCAGCATCTCGCAGAGGTCGATGATCTCCGGCTCCCGCGCGACGTTGTCGATCACCGTCGTCCCCGGGGCAAGCACCGCCGCCATCACCAGGTTCTCGGTAGCCCCGACGCTCGGGAAGTCCAGCCAGAGGTTCGCGCCCGCGAGCCGGTCGGGCACCTCGGCGACGACGAACCCGTGCTCGATGCTCAGCCGGGCGCCGAGCAGCTCCAGGCCCCGGATGTGCATGTCCAGCCCGCGGGACCCGATGTTGTCGCCGCCGGGCAGCGCCACCCGCGCCCGGCCGCAGCGCGCGACGAGCGGGCCGAGCACGCTGATCGAGGCGCGCAGCCGGCGGACCAGGTCGTAGGGCGCCTCGTGGTCGAGCTCCTCGGGCACGTCGATGGTGACCGTCCCGCTCAGGTTCTGGTCGGTGGCCGCCGCACCCAGGTCAGCGACCGCGGGGTGCTCGACGTGCACCCGGCAGCCGAGCCGCTCGAGCAGCCGGGCCATCACCTCGACGTCGAGGATGTCGGGCACATTGGTGATCACCGACCGGCCGGGCGCGAGCAGCGCCGCTGCCATCAGCTTCAGTGCGCTGTTCTTGGCGCCTCCGACGTGCACCGTTCCGGTCAGCGGACGCGACAGCGGCCCCTCGGACATCACCCGGAATCCATCCATCAGGTCGATGGTAGAGGTTGCCCTTCTCCAGGACGGGGTGCGACATATCCCACCCCGGCACATCTGCCCGCGAGTCCGCCGTACATCTAATGTGGGCGGCATGGTCAACCTCACCCGCATCTACACCCGCACCGGCGACGAAGGACAGACCCGTCTCGGTGACATGAGCAAGACGTCGAAGAACGACCTGCGGCTGCACGCCTACGCCGACGTCGACGAGGCGAACGCGCAGATCGGTGCCGCGATCGCGCTCGGGAACCTCGACGACGACGTGGTGCAGGTGCTGACCAGGATCCAGAACGACATGTTCGACGTCGGCGCGGACTTCTGCACTCCCGTCGTCGAGAGCCCCGAGTTCCCTCCCCTGCGCATCGAGCAGGAGTACGTCGACCGCCTCGAGTCATGGTGCGACGAGTACAACGAGGGGCTCGAGAACCTCCGCTCCTTCATCCTCAACGGGGGTACGGCGGGCGCCT
>JAICRS010000105.1 GCA_025966335.1 Nocardioidaceae bacterium | reverse complement strand
GGTCGCCGACCACGTCGATGCCCGACCCGCGCACCCAGTCGATCCACTGCCCGGTGATTTCCTCGGCCCAGCCGAACATCCGCGGCGGCAATGTGGTGCGGTCGGACCTCGTGCGCCGGGCCAGGTGCTGGTGCACCAGCAGCTCGGTGACCAGCGCGTGGTGGTCGGTGCTGGACACGCCGCGCCGGTGGAGCATCTTGTTGAGACGGCGCACCAGCGTGGTCTCCGCGCCGCCCATCGAGGTGTTGCCGCGCGGGCTGTCCTTGGGTGCCCACGCCGGGTCGATCCCGAACACCTCACAGAACCGGTGCCACAGCAGGTCGGCGGGTGCGCCGTACTGCGGCACGGTGACCAGGTGGATCCGCTCGGGCGGAAGGTCGGCGCCCCATCGGGTCAGCACGTCCGGCAGTCCCTGTGCCTGCCAGAACCACAGGTCGGGCGACTGGGTCCGCACCCGGTCCAGGAACCGCTTGTAGGACAGGGTCTGGTACTGCTTCACCGACTCCTGCCAGGCCGCGGGCACCTGACGCGCGAGGTCGCGGGCGGAGTAGACGACGTGCACCTCGCGGCCGCGCAGGTCGCGCATCGCCCGCGCCACCTGCTCCGGTGTCGCCGGGGCCAGGATCTCGTGGCTGACCAGCACCGTTCCCTGCAGGCGGCGGACCCGGCGCACCAGGGCGGGCCAGGCGCCCTCGGCATCGGCACGGGCACCGCCCCAGTCCCGGTCGATCAGGTCCAGCGCGGGCTTGAAGTGCGACGACGGCAGCCCGAGCGGCCCGAGCGGGTAGTGCACGTTGTGGGCGGCGAGCTCGCCGCGGTTGAGCCGGAGCCGGTCCTGGAGGTAGCTGGTACCGGTCTTCGGAGCCCCGATGTGGAGGTACACGCGGCGCCTCATCGGATCACTGTCCCCGGATGGACTTCATCGCCTTGCTGACCTTGCCGGTGAGCTGCTGCTCCGGGTCGGGCCGCCGGGCCGCCTCCTGGGTCATCACCGCAAGCGCCTCCAGGGCGGCGTCCAGGGTCTGCTTGCGGCCGGGCCGGTCCGGGTTCAGCCACTCCTGATCCTCCGGCGGAGGCACCGGCCGGAGCTCCTCGACGTCACCGACCACGTCGATGCCGGATCCCTCGATCCACTCCACCCACTCCTCGGCCACCTGGTTGGCCCAGGGGTACAGCCGCGGCGGAAGCGTGGCCCGGTTCGGGTCCGGGCGACGCGCCAGGGTGTCGTGCACGAGCAGGTTCTTCACCAGCGCGGCGTGCTCGTCCGAGGTCAGCTCGGAGCGGTGCAGGCGGCGGTTCAGCTGCCGCACGACCGCCGTCTCCGCGACGCCCATCGACGGGTTGTCGCGCTCACTGGCCGCCGGGGCCCACTCCGGGTCGATGCCGAAGACCTTGCACAGTCGGTGGAACAGCAGGTCCTGCGAGGCGCCCGCCGGCGGCACGGTCACCACGTGCACCTGCTCCGGCGGCAGACCGGCGCTCCACCTGCCGAGCACGCCGGGCAGCCCCTGGGAGCGCCAGAAGAACGCGTCCGGCTGCGCCTGCAGCTTCTTCAGGTAGCGCGAGTAGCTCCACCGCCGTCGTTGCTTGATGCTCTCCTGCCAGGTCGCCGGGATCTGCCGGGCGAGGTCGCGCGAGGAGTAGACGACGTGCACCTCGCTGTCCTCGAGGTCACGCATCGCCCGCGCGACCTTGTCCGCCGGGGCGGCCGAAAGGATCTCGTGACTGATGATCACCGTGCCGTCGAGCCGGCGCACCTTCTTGACCAGCGCGTCCCACTGCCCGTCGGCGTGCCCGGACGGACCGCCCCAGTCGGCCCCCATCAGGTCCAGTGCCGGGCGGAAGTGGTCGACGTCGCGGGCCGACAGCGCCGGGTAGTGGATGCCGTGCTCGGCCAGGGCGGAACGGTTCAGCGCCAGCCGGTCCTGCAGATAGGTCGTCCCCGTCTTCGGTGCACCGACATGGATGTAGACGACACGACTCATGCGGGGAATTGTGCCTCAGGCGCCGGCGAGCGCGGCAACCACCCGGGAGGGGCTCGGCCGGCCCAGCTGCTCGGCCATCCAGGCGCTGGTCCCGACCAGTGCCGTCAGGTCCACACCGGTCCGCACACCCAGCCCGTGCAGCAGCCAGACCAGGTCCTCGGTGGCCAGGTTGCCGGTGGCGCTCTCCGCGTAGGGGCAGCCGCCGAGCCCGCCGGCGGACGCGTCGAAGGTGGTGATCCCGGCCTGCAGCGCGGCGTAGGCGTTGGACAGCGCCTGGCCGTAGGTGTCGTGGAAGTGCACGGCCAGGCTCTCCTTGGCCAGGCCGGCCGCATCGAACGCGTGCAGCAGAGCGGTCACCTGGTGCGCCGTACCGACCCCGATCGTGTCGCCGAGCGAGAGCTGCGAGGCGCCGAGGTCGAACAGCCGCTTGCCGACGGTGACCACCTGGTCGACGGGGACCTCGCCCTCCCACGGGTCGCCGAAGCACATCGACACGTAGGCACGCACGTCCAGGCCGGCCTCGCGGGCCCGCCGGACGGTGGGCTCGAACATCGCGAACTGCTCGTCGAGGGCGCGGTTCAGGTTGCGCCGGGCGAAGGTCTCGGTGGCACTGCCGAAGATCGCGATGTGCTTGACGCCCTTCTCCAGCGCCCGGTCCAGGCCCCGCTCGTTGGGCACCAGCACCGGCATCGGGACCGGGCCCTCATGGTCGACGAGGTCGATCAGCTCGGCGGCGTCGGCGAGCTGCGGCACCCACTTCGGGTGCACGAAGCTGGTCGCCTCCACGATCGGCAGCCCGGCGGCCACCAGCCGGCGGATGAACTCGGCCTTGGTGTCGAGGGGTACGACGGTCTGCTCGTTCTGCAGCCCGTCGCGGGGGCCGACCTCGTAGATCGTCACCTGCGACGGCAGGCTCTCGTCGCGCACCGGCTGCGGCTGTCGCATCACGCCTCTCCCTCCACCACGAACAGGGTCGCACCGAGCGCCACCTGGTCGCCCACGGCCGCGGTCACGTCGGTCACGGTTCCGGCGATCGGCGCCTTCAGCGCCAGCTCCATCTTCATCGCCTCCAGCACGCCGAGCACCTGGCCCTCCTCGACCGCTTCACCGACCGTCGCGGTGACGTTCAGGACGGTGCCCGGCATGGGCGCCACCACGGTCCCGTCGGATCCGGCACCGGCGCCGCCCGGGCCGAACGCGTCCGGCCGCTCGAAGCGGAAGGTGTTGCCGATGTGCGCGACCGCGACCCGGTGCGGCGTGATCCGGATGGCGCCCTCGTGCACGAGGTCGTCGATCTCCAGGCGGAGCATCCCCTCGTCGGAGGCGATCGGGTGCACCCGCCAGGTGCGGTCGGCGGCGACCACCATTCCAGCCGGGTCCACCTGGAACAAGGTGTCCTCCCCGTCGACGACGAGCTCCACCGAGGTCGGCGCCGCCGGACCGGCCATCCGCCAGCCGTCGCCGGTGCCGAAGGGGTGGACCGGGTCATCGTCGCTGGCGTTGGCGAGCGCCCAGGCGGCGAGGACCGCGGCCGTCTCGGCGCCCTGCGGCCGGATCGCGTCGGGGTGGCTGTCCAGCCACGCGGTGTCGATCTCGCAGTCACGGAACGCGTCCGAGGCGGCGAGCGCGCGCAGGAAGCCGAGGTTGGTGGTCAGTCCGAGGATCGCGGTGTCGTCGAGCGCGGTGACCAGCGCGCGGCGGGCGGCCTCACGGGTGGGGCCGGACACGATCACCTTCCCGAGCATCGGGTCGTACGACGTGGTGACCTCCTGTCCCGACTCCAGGGCGGCATCGTTGCGGGACCGGGGCGACCAGCGCACCGACTCCGCGACGCCGGCCTGCGGCAGGAACCCGTGGAAGGCGTCCTCGGCGTAGACCCGGGCCTCGATCGCGTGCCCGGTCAGTGTCACCTCGTCCTGGGTGAACGGCAGCGGCTCGCCGGCGGCGATCCGCAGCTGCAGCTGGACCAGGTCCAGCCCGGTGACCAGCTCGGTGACCGGGTGCTCGACCTGGAGGCGGGTGTTCATCTCCAGGAAGAACACCTCCTCGCCGGCCACCAGGAACTCGACGGTGCCCGCGTTGGTGTAGCCGACCTGCTTGGCCAGCGCCACCGACGAGTCGGTGAGCGCGGCCCGGACGGCCTCGGAGATGGTCGGGGCGGGTGCCTCCTCGATCACCTTCTGGTGCCGGCGCTGCGACGAGCAGTCCCGCTCGAACAGGTGCACCACGTTGCCGTGCTGGTCGGCGAGCACCTGGACCTCGACATGGCGCCCGTGCTCGACGTACCGCTCGACGAGGATCGTGTCGTCGCCGAAGGCGCTGCGCGCCTCCCGTTGCGCGGAGGCCAGGGCCTCGGCGAAGTCGGCCGGGTCCCGGACGATCCGCATCCCCTTGCCGCCACCGCCCGCCGCCGCCTTGACCAGCAGCGGGTACCCCACCGACGTGTCAGACGCGGTGATCGCCAGGGCGTTCGTGGCGCCTGACAGCTCGGCGGAGGGGACGACGGGTACGCCGGCCGCGATCGCGATGTCGCGGGCGGTGTCCTTGCGGCCCATCTGCTCCATCACCTCGGCGGTCGGTCCGACGAAGGTCAGCCCGGCGTCGGTGACCGCCTGCGCGAACGGGGCTCGCTCGGACAGGAAGCCGTAGCCCGGGTGGATCGCGTCCGCACCGGTCTTGCGGGCCGCCTCGAGGATCGCCTCGATGCTCAGGTAGGACTCCGCGGCCGGGGTGGGCCCGATCCGGACCGCGGTGTCCGCGGCGCGCACGTGCGGAGCCTCCCGGTCGGCGTCGGAGTAGACCGCGACCGTGCGCAGGCCGAGCTGCTGGGCGGCCCGGATCACCCGGAGCGCGATCTCGCCGCGGTTGGCGATGAGGAGAGTGCTGATCATGGAGGGGCTCACATCCGGAAGATGCCGTAGGACGGCTCGGGGATCGGGGCGTTGGCGGCGATGGCGAGGCCCATGCCGAGGACCCGGCGGGTGTCGACCGGGTCGATCACCCCGTCGTCCCAGAGCCGGGCGGTGGAGTAGTACGGCGACCCCTGGTGCTCGTACTGGTCACGGATCGGGGCCTTGAACGCCTCCTCCTCCTCGGGGGACCAGTCGCCGCCCTTCGCCTCGATGCCGTCGCGGCGCACCGTGGCCAGCACCGAGGAGGCCTGCTCACCGCCCATCACCGAGATCCGGGCGTTGGGCCACATCCACAGGAACCGCGGGTCGTAGGCCCGACCGCACATGCCGTAGTTGCCGGCGCCGAACGAGCCGCCGATGACCACGGTGAACTTGGGGACGACGGAGCAGGCGACCGCGGTGACCAGCTTCGCGCCGTCCCGGGCGATTCCGCCGTTCTCGTACTCGCGGCCGACCATGAACCCGGAGATGTTCTGCAGGAACACCAGCGGGATGCCGCGCTGGTTCGCGAGCTCGATGAAGTGGGCGCCCTTGAGGCTGGACTCGGAGAACAGGATGCCGTTGTTGGCGATGATCGCGACCGGGTAGCCCCAGATCCTCGCGAAGCCGCAGACCAGGGTCTCCCCGTAGAGCGCCTTGAACTCGTGGAACCGGCTGCCGTCGACGATCCGGGTGATCACCTCGCGGACGTCGTACGGCGTGCGCGGGTCGGTCGGCACCACGTCGTACAGGCCACCCGGGTCTTCCGCGGGCTCCTCGACCTCATCGGTGGCGGAGGAGCGCAGCGACGTCGCGGACCCCTCGGTCCCGCGCCGCTCGAAGGTGTCCACGATGCTGCGCACGATCGACAGCGCGTGCGCGTCGTTCTCGGCCAGGTGGTCGACGACACCGGACTTGCGGGCGTGCACGTCGCCGCCGCCGAGGTCCTCGGCGGTCACCACCTCGCCGGTCGCCGCCTTCACCAGCGGCGGCCCGCCGAGGAAGATCGTGCCCTGCTCCTTGACGATCACGCTCTCGTCGGACATCGCGGGGACGTAGGCGCCGCCGGCGGTGCAGGAACCCATCACCGCGGCGACCTGGGGGATGCCTTGCGCGGACAGGTTGGCCTGGTTGAAGAAGATCCGGCCGAAGTGCTCCTTGTCCGGGAAGACCTCGTCCTGCATCGGCAGGAACGCCCCGCCGGAGTCGACGAGGTAGATGCAGGGCAGCCGGTTGGCGCGGGCGACCTCCTGCGCGCGCAGGTGCTTCTTGACCGTCATCGGGTAGTACGTGCCGCCCTTGACGGTGGCGTCGTTGGCGACCACCACGCACTCGCGTCCGGAGACCCGGCCGACGCCGGTGACGATGCCCGCGGACGGGACCGCGTCGTCGTACATCCCGGTCGCGGCCAGCGGGCTCAGCTCGAGGAACGGGCTGCCCGGGTCGAGCAGCTGGTCCACCCGGTCCCGGGCGAGCAGCTTGCCCCGGTCGAGGTGCTTGCGGCGGGCGCTCTCGGAGCCGCCCTTGCGGACCTCGGCGAGCCGCTCGCGCAGCTCGTCGACCAGCACCTTCATCTCGTCAGCCACCACGGCTCCCTTCGACGTCCCCGCTAGCGTCATACGTCCTGGTCGTCGAGGCAACCACCTCGGGTGACGTCCTCGCACGTTAACGATCATTAACCATGTTATCGATCGTTAACATCTGCGTCCACCGGTGGCCTACGCTCGGTGGGTGACGTCCCGCCGAGAGCAGATCCTGGCCACCGCGGCCGACCTGTTCGCCGCGCGCGGCTTCCACGGCGTCTCGGTGGTCGACCTCGGCGCGGCCTGCGGGATCTCCGGCCCGGCCCTCTACCGGCACTTCCCGTCGAAGGACGCGATGCTCGCCGAGATGCTGGTCTCGATCAGCGAGGAGCTGCTCGCCGTCGGACGGGAGCGGGTCGCCGACGCCGCGGACGCCGGTGAGGCGCTGCACGCGCTGGTCGGCTGGCATATCGACTTCGCGATCCACAACAAGGCACTGATCGTGGTCCAGGACCGGGACTGGGCCTCGCTGCCCGAGCAGGCACGCGAGCAGGTGCGCTCGCTGCAGCGGCGGTA
Source organism: Nocardioidaceae bacterium (assembly GCA_025966335.1). Taxonomy (GTDB): domain Bacteria; phylum Actinomycetota; class Actinomycetes; order Propionibacteriales; family Nocardioidaceae; genus Nocardioides_C. The sequence goes on along the minus strand of JAICRS010000105.1, from coordinate 2,981 downwards.
CGTCGAGCTGTGGGTCGACCAGCTCAGGACGATGCACGACGGGCTGACCGCGAAACGGGCCCGGGCGATGGCGCACGCGACGTTCGGGCTGCTGAACTCCACCCCGCACAGCGGGATGCTCTCGGAACCGGAGATGCGCACGATGCTCGAGCAGATGGCGCTCGGCGCGCTCGGTGCCGCCGGGGGCTCCCCCCGTCGGTGACGCCTCAGCCGCGGTTCGCCCGGAGCGCGTCCTCGAGGGCGGCGAGCACGAGCAGCGCGGCGTCGGGTCGGGCGTTGTGGCCCATCAGCCCGATCCGCCACACCGTTGCGGCGAACTCGCCGGCGCCGGCCCCGATCTCCAGGTTGTGCCGCTCGAGCAGGTAACGGCGTACGGCGGCGGAGTCCACGCCGTCCGGGACGCGGACCGTGGTCAGCTCGGGGAGCCGGTGCCCCTCCTCGGCGAACAGCTCCAGCCCCATCTTGAGCAGGCCCTCCTGCAGGACCAGGCCGGTCTCGGCGTGCCGGTTCCAGACGTTCTCGAGCCCCTCGTCGAGGATCCGGCGCAGGCCGGCGTGCAGGCTCGCGACCATCGCGACCGGTGCCGTGTGGTGGTAGGTGCGGCGACCGGACCCGGACGCCTCGCCGACGTACCCGCCGAGCAGACCCAGGTCCAGGTACCACGACTGCGGGTTCTCCACCCGGCGCTCGAACGCCCGGTCGTTGATCGTGAACGGGGCCAGTCCGGGAGCCACGCCGAGGCACTTCTGGGTCCCGGCGTAGCCGACGTCGACGCCCCAGTCGTCGGCGCACACCTCGATCCCGCCGATCGAGGTGACCGCGTCGACGATCAGCAGCGCGTCACCCTTGATCGCGCCGAGCGCCGCGATGTCGGAGCGGACCCCGGTGGAGGTCTCGGCGTGCACCGCGCCGATCACGGTCGGGCTCGGGTGTGCGTCGGCCACCCGCTGGGCGTCGACCGGGGTGCCCCACTCGTGCTCGACGGGCACCACCTCGGCGCCGCACCGGGCGGCCACGTCGCACATCCGCCGGCCGAACAGGCCGTTGACCGCGATCACCGCGACGTCGCCGGGGCGGACCGTGTTCACGAACGCGGCCTCCATGCCGGCCGAGCCGGTGGCGCTCAGCGGCAGTGTGCGGGTGTTCCGGGTGCCCCAGACCTGCCGCAGGTCGTCGCAGGTGGCGTCCATGATCTCCAGGAACGCCGGGTCGAGGTGGCCGAGCAGCGGCAGCGCGAGCGCAGCGGTCGCCTCGGGGTAGGGGTTCGACGGGCCGGGACCGAACAGGTGCCGTTCGAGGACGCGGGGTGTGTGAGCGTGCATGGGCCCGAACCTACAAGACCTCGCCCCTGGCCTCCGCGGGCCGGGACGCGAGCGGGCCGGGCTGGGACGCTCCCACCCTCCGGCTAACCTGGCCGTATGAGCCTTCTCGACATCCCCCTCGGGCGCCTGGACGGATCGGCCGCAACCCTCGGCGAGATCACCGGCGGGAAGCCGGCGCTGCTGGTCAACGTCGCATCGAAGTGTGGGCTGACCCCGCAGTACACCGCGCTCGAGCAGGTCCACGAGCAGTACGCCGGGCGCCGGTTCACCGTCGTGGGCATCCCGTGCAACCAGTTCGGCGGCCAGGAGCCCGGCACCTCGGAGGAGATCGCGGAGTTCTGCTCGGCGACCTACGGGGTGACGTTCCCGATGACCGAGAAGATCGAGGTCAACGGCGACGGCCGGCACGCGTTGTACGACGAGCTGGTCCAGGTGGCCGACGATTCCGGGAAGGCCGGGGACATCTCGTGGAACTTCGAGAAGTTCCTCGTCGACGAGCACGGCAAGATCGCCGCCCGGTTCGCGCCGACCGTCGTTCCCGACGACCCGCGGGTCACCGAGGCCATCGAACGCCTGCTCTGACCCTGAGCAAGGTGGTCGACGTCACGGACGTGATGGTCCGTAATTCGTTGGACCGGTAAGTGTCTCTTACCTAAACTTCTCCGGGTGTCTACCCAGAACCCTCCCGCAGCCCCGCCGGCTGACCAGCTCGACGACAAGCTCGACAAGGGCGTCCTGATCATCGCCGGTGTGGTGGTGCTCGGCGCCATCATGTCGATCCTCGACATCACCGTCGTCTCCGTCGCCCTGGAGACCTTCCAGAACGAGTTCGACGCGACGTCGGCCGAGGTCGCCTGGACGATGACCGGCTACACGCTGGCCCTCGCCTCGGTGATCCCGCTCACCGGCTGGGCCGCCGACCGGTTCGGCACCAAGCGGCTCTACCTCCTCGCGGTGGCGCTGTTCACCGCCGGCTCGGTGCTGTGCGCGTTCGCCAACGACCTGGCGATGCTGGTCTTCTTCCGGGTCCTGCAGGGCCTCGGCGGCGGCATGCTGATGCCGCTCGGCATGACGATCCTGACCCGCGCCGCGGGACCGCACCGGGTCGGCCGGGTGATGGCCGTGCTCGGCATCCCGATGCTGCTCGGCCCGATCTTCGGCCCGATCCTCGGTGGCTGGCTGATCGACGCCGCCTCCTGGCACTGGATCTTCCTGATCAACCTGCCGATCGGCATCGTGGCCCTGGTCTACGCCGCCGTGGTCCTGCCCAAGGACACCGTCGAGCCATCGGAGACCTTCGACTGGCTGGGCATGCTGCTGCTCTCACCCGGACTGGCCGCCTTCCTCTACGGCATCTCCTCGATCCCGGAGGAGGGCACAGCCTGGGACGCCGACGTACTCGTGCCGGCGGTGCTCGGCCTGCTCCTCATCGTGGCGTTCGTCCCGTGGGCGCTGAGCCGGCGCAACATCCACCCGCTGGTGGAGCTGCGGCTGTTCAAGGACGGCCAGATGACCGTCGCCGTGGTCGCGATGGCACTGTTCGCGATCGCGTTCTTCGGCGCCAGCCTGCTGTTCCCGCTGTACTTCCAGCAGGTCCGCGGGGAGGACGCGCTCGGCGCAGGGCTGCTGCTCGCACCTCAGGGCATCGGCGCGATGATC
>JAICRS010000023.1 GCA_025966335.1 Nocardioidaceae bacterium | reverse complement strand
TGGCCAGGGTGGCGATCGCCAGGTAGAGGCCCTTCAGCCGCAGCGCGGGCAGACCGAAGAGTGCGCCGGCGGCCGCGGTGACGATCACCGCACAGGCGATGCTGATCGGCGCCGGCAGGTCCGCACGCTGGTAGAGCAGGGCCGAGGTGAAGGCCCCCACGGCGAGGAAGCCGCCCTGTCCGAGGGAGATCTGCCCGGTGAAGCCGACCAGGATGTTCAGCCCGACCGCACCGATCACCGCGATCAGGATCGTGTTCACGATCGAGAGCCAGTAGTTGTCGATCATGTAGGGCGCCGCGATCATGGCCACGATGAGCAGGGCGACCCGGAAGTACTCCGCCCGCGTGTGGCGCAGCGCCAGGTCCCGCCGGTAGCTGCGGTGGTAGATGCCGGTGGCGGTTGCCGCCATGTCAGACCCTCTCGATCCGGGTCTCACCGAAGAGACCGTAGGGGCGGACCAGCAGGATCGCGATCAGCAGCAGGTACGGCGCGATCTGGGACAACCCTGGGTCCGCGTAGCCACTGACGTACTGGGTGGTGAGGCCGATGGTCAGCCCGCCGACGATGGTTCCCGGGACCGAGTCGAGGCCGCCGAGGATCACCACCGGGAAGACGTAGAGCCCGAACGTGGCCAGCCTGCCGCTGACCTCGGTGACGTCGCCGAGCAGGATCCCGCCGACCAGCGCGCTGAGCGCGGCCAGCGCCCAGGCCATCGCGAAGATCCGGCGCACCGAGATGCCCATCGTGAGCGCCGCCTGCTGGTCGTCGGCCACCGCGCGCATCGCGATCCCGTGCCGGCTGCGGCGGAAGAAGACCGTGAACGCCGCCAGGACGGCCGCGGCGATCAGGATCACCAGGATCCGGTTGAGCGGGACCGAGGTGCCCGGGAGCAGCTCGATCGGGGTGCGGGGCAGCAGCGGGGGCTGCGGCACCGGGCGGGTGCCGAAGATCAGCTGGACCACCGCACGCAGCAGCGCCGCGAGCCCGATGGTCACCATGATCACGCTGATCGCGTTCTCCCCGACCAGCGGGCGCAGCACGAGCCGCTCGATGACCACACCCATCAGGATCGCGAAGGCGACGCCGACCACCACCGCGAGCACCATCGGCAGCTGGAAGACCACGAACGCGGCGTAGAGCGTGTAGGCACCGATCAGCAGGAACTCGCCCTGGGCGAAGTTGATCACGCCGGTGGCCTTGTAGATCAGCACGAAGCCGAGGGCCGCCAGTGCCAGGATCGCCCCGTCGGAGAGGCCGTAGACGGTCAGGTTCAGGAAGGTGTTCATCGGCGGCCACTCCACACGGGACGCTGCTTCTTGTGCCTGGGCGGCTCGTAGCCCTCGAGGTCGCGAATTTTCAGGTTGATCGTTCGCTTCACCGACGTCCCGTCCTGGTAGGTGACCGTGTTGGTGATGCTGACCGACTCCTCGCCGCGTTCCAGGGCAGCGATCAGGTCGGCGTAGCGCTCGGCGATCACGTTGCGGCGCACCTTCCGGGTGCGGGTGATCTCGTCGTCGTCGGGGTCGAGCTGCTTGAACAACAGCAGGAACCGACGGACCTTGATGCTGTCGGGCAGGTCGGTGTTGGCGCGGTGCACCTCGTCGATGACCAGGTCGTACACCTCCGGCTTGGCGGCCAGGTCGGTGTAGGTGGTGTAGGACAGGTGCTCGTTCTCGGCCCACGAGCCGACGGTCATCGCGTCGATCGTGATCATGGCGGTGATCTCGTCGGTGCCGAAGACGACCGCTTCCTCGACGTACGGCGAGAACTTCAGCTTGTTCTCGATGAACGCACTGGAGAAGCGGGTGCCGTCGGCGGAGGTGAGCACGTCCTTGGCCCGGTCGATGACGACGAGGTGCCCGTCGTCGAGGTAGCCGGCGTCGCCGGTGTGCAGCCATCCGTCCGCGTCGATCGCCTCCGCCGTGGCTTCCTCGTTGCCGACGTAGCCGCCGAACACCGACGGAGAGCGCAGCAGGATCTCGCCGGCTTCACTGATCTTCATCTCGGTCTCGGGGATCGGCACGCCGACGGTGTGGAACCGGACGTCGTCGTCGTGGTGGACGACCGCGATGCCGCAGATCTCGGTCTGGCCGTAGATCTGCTTGAGGTTGACCCCGATCGCGTGGAAGAACCGGAACACGTCCGGCCCGAGGGGCGCACCGCCGGTGTAGCAGCGGCGGATCCGGGTCAGTCCGAGCTGGTCGCGGACCGGCCGCAGGGCGACCCAGTCGGCGATCTTCGCGAGCAGCCGTGAGCCGACTCCGATGCGCTTACCGCGGACCCGCCGCTCGGCCACCCGGTCACCGATGTCGTAGCCGACGCCGAAGATCTTGCGCTTGAGCCATCCGGCCTCGTCGATGCGGACCTGCACCTCCGAGAGCATCGACTCCCAGATCCGTGGAGGGCTGAACATCACGTGCGGGCCGATGTCGCGCATGTCGCTGCGTTGGGTCGACGCGTCCTCCGGGAAGGAGAGCGTCATCCCGCGCGACAGGCCGCAGGCGACCGCGATCATCTGCTCCCCGATCCAGGCCAGCGGCAGGAACGAGACGAAGCGGTCCTTGGGACCCAACGGGTCGATCGAGGTCAGGTTGTCGGCCATCGACAGCAGGTTGCGGTGGGTCAGCTGTCCGAGCTTCGGCCGGGAGGTGGTTCCGGAGGTGGTGCAGACGACCGCGATGTCGTCGGGCTGCCCCTTTGCCACCTCCTCGTCGAACCAGCCCTGCCGCGGCTCCGCCCAGCTGCGGCCCTGCTCCTCGATCGTGGAGAACTCCAGCAGCCAGGACAGGGAGTAGGTCTCCAGACCGTGCGGGTCGTAGTAGACGACGGTCTGCAGGCCCGGCACCATCGGCTTGACCCGGATCAGCTTGTCGACCTGCTCCTGGTCCTCGGCCACGACCACCTTGGCGCCGGCAACGGTGAGGATGTGCACGATCTCCTCGTCGAGGCTGGTCGGGTAGATCCCGACCACCGCCGCGCCGAGGGACTGTGCGGCCACCTCCGCGATCAGCCATTCGGGCCGGTTGTCGCCCAGCACGGCGACGATGTCGCCGCGGGTGACCCCCAGGGACGCGAGGCCGTGGCCGAAGTCACGCACCCGGTCGGCGTACTCCCGCCAGGTGATCGGCTGCCAGATCCCGTAGAGCTTCTCCTGCAGGGCAATGCCCTTGGGTCGCTCGGCGGCGCGCTCAGCGAGCAGGCGAGGGAAGGTCTTCTCGGCGCTGTGCTGGGCGTGGCGGGTGGCGGGCCGCTCCCCGGTCATCACGTCGCTCATGCGTCGGCTCCCAGGTACGCCTCGACCACTGCCTGGTTGCTGCGGATCTCGTCGGGCGTGCCGTCCCCGATCAGCTTGCCGAAGTCGAGCACGCTGACCCGGTTGGAGATGTCCATGACCACGTTCATGTCGTGCTCGATCAGCATCACGGTGACTTTCCTGAGCTCGTGCACGTCGAGGATGTAGCGGGCCATGTCCTCCTTCTCCTCGGCGTTCATGCCGGCCATCGGCTCGTCGAGGAGCAGCAGCGCCGGCTCGACGCAGAGGGCGCGGCCGAGCTCCACGCGTTTCTGGATGCCGTAGGCGAGCGCGCCCACGTGGTGGTGGCGGTACGCCTGCAGCTGCAGCAGGTCGATCACCTCCTCCACGAACTCACGGTGCCGGACCTCCTGCTTGCGGGCCGGGCCGAACCACACCATCGACGTGAGCAGCCGGTGGTTCATGTGGATGTGCCGGCCGAGCATGAGGTTCTCGAGCACGGTCAGGTGCCCGAAGAGCTCGATGTTCTGGAAGGAGCGGGCGACGCCGAGTCGGGCGATGCGGTGCGGCCGGGACCGGGCCAGGTCGTGCGTCGACTCCTTGCCGTTCTCGTCCCGCTTGTGCAGCAGGATCTGCCCCTCCTGCGGCCGGTAGAGACCGCTGGTGCAGTTCAGCAGGCTGGACTTCCCGGCGCCGTTCGGCCCGATCACCGCATGCACGTGACCCTGCCGGACGGTGAACGAGATGTCGCTGAGCGCCCGGATGCCGCCGAAGCGGAGCGAGACATCACGGATCTCCAGCAGCGGTTCCCCGGCCGGCACGAGGCTGGAGTTCAGCGGGAAGCGGTAGGCCCTGGTCAACAACCCGGGCACCTCCTGGTGTGATCGGCGGCACGTCCCTGTGGTGACCGTACATTTCCACTATCTGGAAACGCAAGCATCTATTCGTAAAGGTGATCGCAGTGTTACTGTCCAACCGCTAACTATCCGGAACAGTATCTGCAGTGCGTCGTCAGCGAAGGGGGTGTCGTGGCCGAGGCGACCGAACCACGCGGCACGCTCGGGACCGTCCGCAACGCCGTGCTGCTGCTCGACCTGCTCACCGACGGGCCGGCGTACCAGCAGCTGACGGACCTCGCCGAGCGGTCCGGGCTGTCCGTGCCCACCGTGCACCGGCTGCTCCGCTCGCTCGTGCTGGCGGACCTCGTCGAGCAGGACCCGGGGTCCTCGCGCTACAGCCTCGGCCCGGAGGTCGCCCGGCTCTCCCAGCGCTACCTCGGCCGACTGCCGATCCTCGGCGCGCTGTCGCCCTACCTGGTCTCCCTGCGTGACAGCCTGGGCGCCACCATCCACGTCTCGGTGCTGGTCCGGACGACGACGGTCTACGTGGACCGCGTCGACGCGGCCGACGGCGGCCCCTACCGCGACAGCCACCGGGTGACCGACGCGCTGGCCACGGCATCCGGGCGGCTGCTCGCCGCCCGCGCGTCCGACGACATCTGGGCCGAGTCCCTCCAGGCCTACTCCGGAACGCTCGACGACACCCCCGAGAACGTGCGCCAGGCCTGGGCCGAGGCCACGCACCTCCTCTCCCCCGAGGTCGGCATGGGCGCCGCCGGGGAGGTGGCGGTCCCGGTCCTCGACGCCTCCGGGACCCCCGTCGCCGCGCTGGCCGCCTCGGTGGGCCGCGACGTGGCACCGGACCGGGTCCAGGAGATGGCCGCGCACCTGGCCCGGGCGGCCACGGCCGCCGGGAGGACGCTCGGTCATGGCTGAACCGGATCCTGCGTTGCACGCCGACCTCGAGCGGTCGCGCGCTGACCTCGAGCGGTGGCAAGCTGTGGCTGACGAGCTCCAGTGGTCCACGCCGTACGCCGAGCTGTTCCGGGCCGCCCCGCCCTACGACGACTGGTTCGTCGAGGGCACGCTGAACCTGTCGGTGAACTGCACCGACCGGCATCTCGCGCAGCACGCCGACAAGGCTGCCGTGCTCTGGGAGGGCGAGCCGGGCGACCGCCGCCGGCTGACCTACGCGGAGCTGCATGCCGAGGTCGAGCGGCTCACCGCCGCGCTCCGCGGGCTCGGCATCGGCGTCGGCGACCGGGTGGCGCTGCACCTGGGCTGGCTCCCCGAGACGGTGGTCGCGATGCTCGCGTGCACCCGCCTCGGCGCCGAGTACACCGTGATCCCGATGGCGCTTCCGGTCGAGGCGCTGGCCGTCCGGCTCGACGACTTCGGCCCACGCATCCTGTTCACCCAGGACGGCGGCTGGCGCCGCGGGGCGATCCTGCCCCTGAAGGCGCGCGCCGACGACGCCCTCGAGGCGACCAGCGGCGTCCAGCACACCGTCGTGGTCCGGCGGACCGGCGTCCAGGTCGAGTGGTTCGCCGGCGACCGCTGGTACGACGAGCTGCTCGCGACCGGGTCCGGAGAGGACACCCCGGCCGACGTACCCGCCGCCCATCCCGCCGTCACCGTGAACCTGGCGAACCGGCGTGCTCGCCCGGTCGCGGTGCGCCACGGGACGGCGAACCTCGCGGTCGAGTCGCTCGCGATCCACCGGCACGGGCTGGCCGCCGGTGACGTCTACTGGTGCGCCGGTGACGTCTCCTGGCTCGGGGCGCAGGCCCATGGTGTCTTCGGCCCGCTGCTGGCCGGGGCGAGCGCCGTGATGTACGAAGGCACGCTGGACATCCCGGACCCGGCGCGCACCTGGCAGATGGTCGAGCGCTACCAGGTCTCCTCGCTGATCACCTCGCCCTCGATCGTCCGCGCGCTCCGCGGCTGGTCGTTGACCGCGCCCGCGGGCAGCACGGCCTCACTGCGGCGGATGACCACCCTCGGCGAGCGCCTCGACCCCGAGCTGCGCACCTGGCTCGGATCGGTGCTCGGCGACCAGGTCACCGTCGCCGACGGATGGGGTCAGGTCCAGCTCGGAGGCATCGTCACGTTCGACCGGCCCGCGCACCCCGACCGGCTGCCCGCACCCGGGTTCGCGATCCTCGACGAGAGCGGCAAGCCGGTCGAGGACGGCGTCGCCGGCGAGTGGGTGATGCTGCGACCGTGGGCGGGCACGATGCGCGGCGTCAACGCCCACGACGACAACCCCACGGCGGCGCACTGGACCAGGCACCCGGGCCACTACGCCACCGGCGACCTGGCCCGTCGCAACGAGACCGGGGGCGTCGACTTCCTGGGCCGGGTCGACGAAGTGGTCTCGGTCTCCGGCCAGCTGGTCTCCCTCAACGAGGTCCGCGACGTGCTGCTCGACCAACCGTTCGTGGCCGAGGCGGAGGTCTTCGAGCGCACCGACCCCCGGCTGGGAAGATCGGTGGCCGCGGCCGTCGTACTCGACCCCGGCGCACCGTCCGACTCGGCCAGCCTCCGGGAGCTGCAGGACTGGGTGCGCGAGCTGCTCGGCGGGCTGAGCAGGCCGCGGGCGTTCCTCGTGGTGGACCGGTTCGGTCCGGAGCTGGAGGGCCCCGCGCTGCGCCGGGCGCTCGCCGTGCTGTCCGCCGCCGCCGACACCGAGCCGCTGCACGTCACCTGGGAGCAGGTGCTGGCCTCGACCGGGAGCTGAGCGCAGCGGTCACTGCTGCCCGCGGGCGAGGACGTGGTACTCCCGGTTCGGCTGCATCCCGGTCGCCAGGGCCAGCCGGTTGGTGAACGCGTACATGCTGGCCAGCTCGACGACGTCCCAGATCTCCTCCCTGCTGAGGCCGACCGCCGCCAGTCCTTCCAGGTCGTCCCGGGACATCTCCGCGGGAGTCGCGGTGAGCTTGTCGACGTACGCACAGATCGCGCGCTGCCGCTCGTCGAGGTCCGCGGTGCGCCAGTTGAACGCGATGTGGTCGGCGGTCACGACGTCGTCGAGCGCGACGCGGAGGTCGTGCCCGTGGGAGACCAGGCAGTAGGTGCACCGGTTCACGTGCGAGACGACCACCGCGATCATCTCCCGGTCGGCCGTGCTCAGGTTCTCCGTCGGCTCGTGCAGGGGAAGGTAGTGCGCGAACCAGGCCGAGAACCGCTCGGGCCGGTAGGCGTAGGCGCGGAACACGTTCGGCACGAAGCCGAGCTTCTCCGTCGCCTTCGCGAACAGCGACCGCAGGTTGCTCGGCAGCTCCTCGTCGTCGGGGACGGGGAAGAACGGGTCTGGTCTCGGCATGGCTTCCTCTGGTGCTGGCGGTCGGGTCGTGGGGTCGTCGGTCGTCGTGCCTCCGGACCTATCCCGGCGGCCAGCCCATCTGCCGCCCGCCGAGCACGTGCAGGTGCACATGGAACACCAGCTGGTTCGCGGACCTGCCGGTGTTGAACAGCAGCCGGTACCCGTCCTCGAGCCTCTCCTGCTCCGCGACGGCCGCCGCCGCGTTGAGCAGGTCGACCGCCACGTCCGGCTCCTTCGCGGCCAGCTCGGCGGCGTTCGGGAGATGGGTGCGCGGGATCACCAGCACGTGCGAGGGCGCCTGCGGCTCGATGTCGCGGAAGGCCAGCGTGGTCTCCGTCTCGTGCACCACGTCGGCGGGGATCTCACCCGCGACGATCTTGCAGAACAAGCAGTCCGGATCTGTCGCCATGCTCCACAACCTACCCGCCGAGTCGGCGCATCTGCCGCGCGAGATCCCGCGGAGCCACCGGCGCGGCTGCCGCGCGACATGCCGCGGCGTTGTAAACCCACCGGGTCCTTCGCGCGTGGAACTACCGTGATCACCGAAGCGACCAGTCGACTGCATCTTGGGGGTGCGATGAACGTCTCCCTCGCCTGGGATGCCGACACCGCCGTGGAGGAGCTCTATGCCGCCCACTACCGGCGGCTGGTGCGTCTGTCGGTGCTGCTCGTGCGCGACGTGGAGACCGCCGAGGAGGTCGTCCAGGACTCGTTCGTCGCCATGCACGGCAAGTGGCGCGGCCTCAAGGACCCGGACAAGGGCCTGGCGTACCTGCGACAGACGGTGGTGAACCGGTCCCGGTCCGTGCTCCGGCACCGCGGCGTCCAGGCCAGGTACACCCCGCCGCTCCAGCCCGATCACCCGGGCGCCGACGAGGACGCGGTCGCCACCGAACGCCGTACCCAGGTTCTCGATGCCATGCGGGAGCTGCCCGACCGCCAGCGCGAGGTGCTCGCGCTGCGCTACTACCTCGACCTGTCCGAGGCCCAGATCGCGGAGACACTCGGCATCAGCCGCGGCGCCGTCAAGAGCCACGCCTCGCGAGGCGTGTCCGCTCTCCGTCATCTCCTGGAGGACGTGTGATGAACGACTACCCCGGTTCCGAGGACGAACGGATCCGCCGCCTGCTCAACGACGCGGTCGGCGACGTCGAGCCCCGCGAGTCCCTCGACTCCATCCGTTCCCGGACGATGGTCACGCCGTTTCGCGCGCGCCGCCCGTGGATCCTCGGGGCGGGTGCCGCGGTGGTGGCGACGGCGGCCACCGTTGCGGCGGTCGCGGTGATGGGCGGCAACCCGGGTACGACGGACGCGCGCGATCCTGGCTTCGCTGGCCCCTCTTCTGCGACCACCTCGGCCGAGGCGCCGACCGCATCGAGTCCCGACCCGACGTCGGGGGAGAGCGACGAGCCGGCTCCGTCTGCGGAGACCACCGTGCCGGTGTACTACGTCGGCGACACGAGCCGGGGCCCGCGCCTGTTCCGTGAGTTCCACTCCGTTGTCACCGCCGACCCCGTCCTGGCTGCCGTCGAGGAGGCGGTCTCCGGTGACCCGGTCGACACCGACTACCGCAGCCCCTGGCCCGACGGCGCAGGCGCCGGCTCCGTTTCCTTCGACGGCGAGATCATCACCGTCAACCTGGAACCCGCCGACGCCGGAGGTCCCGAGCTAGGACTGCACGACCGTCCGCCGGGCATGTCCGAGCAGGAGGCGGCGATGGCGGTCGAGCAGGTGATCTACTCGGCGCAGGCCGCTCTGCAGCAGGGACGGCCGCCCGTGCAGCTGATGATCAACGGACAGCGCACCGACATGGTGCTCGGTGTCCCGGCCTCCGAGCCGCTCGCGGAGGGAGACGCGCTCGACGTACTCGCACAGGTGTGGATCATCGACCCGGCCGAGGGAGCCGAGGTGACCGTCCCGTTCGAGGTCAGTGGCCTGGCCAACGCGTTCGAGGCCAACGTGCAGTGGGAGCTGATGCAGGGCGACACCGTCGTCAAGGAAGGCTTCACCATGGCCGAGGAGGCGTTCACGATGGCGCCGTACTCGTTCCGGGTCAAGGATGTCCCTCCCGGCGACTACACGCTGGTGGTGCACGACTCGGACCCGTCCGGCGGTGAGGGGTTCGCGCCGTGGGTGGACACGAAGAACATCACGGTCGTCGAGTAACCGAGTTGTCAGGGCCTGTGTGCCCTATGAGGGGCGTACACCCTGACAACTCGTAGTGTGGCCGGGTGCTCACCGATCGGGTCCTGAACCGCACGCTGCTCGAGCGGCAGCACCTGCTCGAGCGCGTGCCGATGAGCCCTCTCGCGATGACCGAGCACCTGGTCGGCCTCCAGGCACAGGACGTGCTGCCGCCGTACCTCTCCCTCTGGAGCCGGGTGGCCGACTTCGACCCGGCCGAGATCTCGGACGCACTCGGTGACCGGCGCGCGGTCCGGATCCTGCTGATGCGCGGGACGATCCATCTGGTGACGGCGGCGGACTGCCTGCTGCTGCGGCCGTTGGTGCAGGGCACGCTCGACAAGATCACCCGGACCAGCCAGGTCAGCCGCGAGGCCGCGGACGTGCCCCGCGACGAGCTTGCGGCCGCGGGTCGGGCGGCGTTCGCTGATGGGCCGCTGCCGTTCAAGGCGCTCGGCGAGGTGCTCGAGGAGCGGTTCCCGGGCTACCCGGCGCGCGCGCTCGCGAACTCGGTGCGGGAGATGCTTCCGCTGGTCCAGGTCCCGCCTCGGGGGATGTGGAGACAAGCCGGCGGCGTGGTCTACGAGACGGCCGAGACCTGGCTCGGCGGCGAGCTGGCCTGCGAGCCTGACCTGCCGGCGGTGGTACGTCGGTACCTTCGCGCGTTCGGCCCGGCGACCGCGGCCGACGTCACCGCCTGGTCGCGGGTGACCGGCATGAAACCGGTGCTCGACTCGATGGACGGTCTCGTCACCTTCCGCGACGCGGGCGGCAGACTGCTCCACGACCTGGAGGGGCTGCGGGTCGCGGATTCCGAGGTGCCCGCGCCCGTGCGGCTGCTCGGCAAGTACGACAACCTCTGGCTCTCGCACGCCGACAAGACACGGGTCACCACCCCGGAGAACCGGAAGCGGTGGATGGGGCTGAACGGAGGCGTCGGGAGCACGGTGTTCGTCGACGGCATGCTCGAGGGGCTGTGGCGGGAGACCGAAGGGCGAGTCGAGCTGGAGCTGTTCCGAGAGCTCACTCGCGCCGAGAGGCAGGAGCTCGACGCCGAGGTCGCCGCCCTGGAAACTCTCCTCGCCCACCGTTGAAACGCGTCCTTTTCGCCGTTCATGCGTGCCCTTTTCGCCCTCGAGACGTGCAGAAATCGCCATTGATCCGCGACCGTCCTGCGGTGGCGGTAAAGAAGTCGCGTCTCGTCCGCGAAAAAGGCGCGCCTCAACGGGGAGAAAGTCGCGTCTCAACGAGGAGGGGGTGGGGTTGGTGGGGTCAGCGCCAGCGGGGGGTACGGGACAGGAGGGCGGCGGCCGCGGCGACCCCGGCGGTGGAGGTCCGCAGCACCGAGCTGCCCAGCCGCACCGGCTCGGCACCCACCTCGGCGAACGCGGCGAGCTCCTCGTCGCTGATCCCGCCCTCCGGCCCGACCACGATCACGATCTCCCCGCGACCGAGGACCGGCAGGTCGGCAAGCGGCCCCGACGCCGCCTCATGGAGTACGACGGGGAGGGCGGCGTTGTGCAGCAACGCGACCACGTCCTGGGTCGACGCCACCTCGGCGACGGACGGGAACCAGGAACGACGAGCCTGCTTCGCGGCCTCCCGCGCGGTGGCCCGCCACTTCGCCAGCGACTTCGCCGCCCTGTCCCCGCGCCACACGGCCACCGACCTGGACGCGGCCCAGGGCACGATCAGGTCGACCCCGACCTCGGTCAGCATCTCCACCGCGAGCTCGCCCCGGTCACCCTTCGGGATCGCCTGCACCACGACGACCCGCGGCGTCTCGGCCGGGACCGTGGACACCGAGTCGACGGTCACGGACATCGACGACTTCGACGCCGCAGCGACGGGGCCGACCACCGTCGTACCTTCGCCGTCGGTCAGCCCGACCCGCTCGCCGACCCGGATCCGGCGCACCACGACCGCGTGCCGTGCCTCGTCACCGGTCACCTCGACGGTCGCGCCGGCGGTGACGGCCTCCAGCGACGCGGCGAGGAAGACCGGCAGGGTCATCGAGGGCCGAACGCGTCCCGGAGCCGGTCGAAGACCGACTTGTGACCGGCCTGAACCTGCCCGTCGGGGGACTCCTCGTCACGGAGCGCGGCGAGCTCGCGGAGCAGCTCCTCCTGCCGCTCGTCGAGCCGGGTCGGGGTCTCGACGATGATCCGCACGACGATGTCACCGCGACCGGTCCCGCGCAGCGACGGGACACCGCGCCCGTTCAGGACCACCTCGGACCCGGACTGGGTCCCGGCCCGGATGTCGAGGGTCACGGTGGTCTCGACGTCGGTGTCCGTCGAGGACTCGGGGACCAGGTCCGCCTCCAGGGTGGGCAGCTCGATCGAGGTGCCGAGCGCCGCGGCCGTCATCGGCACCGTCACGTTGCAGATCAGGTCGCTGCCCTGCCGGACGAACACCGGGTGGTCGGCGACGTGGATCTCGACGTACAGGTCACCGGCCGGTCCCCCACCGGGACCCACCTCGCCCTGCTCGGCGAGCTGCACCCGGGTGCCGGTGTCGACGCCGGCGGGGATCTTCACGCTCAGCGTGCGGCGCGACCGGACCCGGCCGTCGCCGGAGCACTCGCGGCACGGCTCGGGGATGATCGAGCCGTAGCCACGGCAGGCGGCGCACGGACGCATGGTGCGGATCTCGCCGAGGAACGAGCGCTGCACGTGGTGCACCTCGCCGCGTCCCTGGCAGGTCTCGCAGGTCACCGGCGAGGAGCCCGGGGCGGCGCCGTCGCCGTGGCAGACGGTGCACAGCACCGCGGTGTCGACCTTGAGCTCACGGGTGGTGCCGAAGGCGGCCTCCGCGAGGTCGATCTCGAGACGGATCAGCGCGTCCTGCCCCCGCCGCATCCGCGGTCGCGGGCCTCGTCCCGCACCGGCCGCGCCACCCGCGCCCTGCCCGCCGAAGAAGGCGTCCATGATGTCGGTGAACGAGAAACCCTGACCGGCGCCGAAGCCGCCGGCGCCACCGCCGAACGGGTCGCCGCCGAGGTCGTACATCCGGCGCTTCTCCGGGTCGGAGAGCACCTCGTAGGCGCGCGTGACGTCCTTGAACCGCTCCTGCGTCTCGGGATCAGGGTTCACGTCCGGGTGGAGCTGACGGGCAAGACGGCGGTACGCCTTCTTGATCGCGTCGTTGTCGGCATCGCGGGAGACGCCGAGGGTCTCGTAGAGGTCCTGGCTCACAGTACGGTCACGGTTCTCTCTGCTCATTAGCCTTCGTCGAGGATCTTGGAGACGTAACGCGCCACCGCGCGCACGGTGGTCATCGTTCCTGGGTAGTCCATCCGGGTCGGGCCGACGATGCCGAGCGTCGCCAGCGCCTCGTCACCGGGGCCGTAGCCGGTGGCCACGACCGAGGTCGTGGACAGCTCGTGGTAGGGAACCTCGTGCCCGATCCGCACCGTCAGCGTCGACGGCGAGGTCGCCTCACCGAGCAGCTTGAGGAGTACGACGTGCTCCTCGAGCGCCTCGAGCATCGGCTTGATCGACGCATCGAACCCCTCACCGAAACGCGCGAGGTTCGCGGTGCCGCCGACCACCACCCGTTCGTCGGAGCGGTGGTCGGACATCGCCTCGATCAGCGCCGCGACCACCATCGCCACCGGTGTCCGGCTGCCCACCTCGAACGCGTCCGGCACGTCGGCCAGCGCTTCCGAGGCGTCGTTGAGCTTCTCGCCGATCGTGGCCCGGTTCAGCCGGGTGCGCAGGTCGGCGACCGTGTCGTCGTCGAGCGCCTCGGGAAGCTCCATCACCCGCTGCTCGACGCGGCCCGTGCTGAGGATCAGCACCAGCAGCAACCGGGTGCTGGTCAGCATCACCACCTCGACGTGCCGCACGGTCGAGCGCGACAGGGTCGGGTACTGCACGATCGCGACCTGACGGGTCAGCTGCGCGAGCAGCCGGACGCTGCGCTGCACCACGTCGTCGAGGTCGATCGCACCCTCGAGCAGCGTGGTGATCGCCCGCTTCTCGGCGGCCGAGAGCGGCTTGACCTGGCTCAGCCGGTCCACGAACAGCCGGTACCCCTTGTCGGTGGGGATCCGGCCGGCGCTGGTGTGCGGCTGGGTGATGAAACCCTCGTCCT
Source organism: Nocardioidaceae bacterium (assembly GCA_025966335.1). Lineage (GTDB taxonomy): Bacteria > Actinomycetota > Actinomycetes > Propionibacteriales > Nocardioidaceae > Nocardioides_C. Next base: position 5,507 of record JAICRS010000023.1, on the reverse strand, counting down.
CGAGCGACGCCATGTCGTTGCGCACGGTCGCCGGGGAGACCCCCAGCTGGTGGCGCTCGACCAGCGCCTTGGAGCCGACCGGCTCCTGGGTGGACACGTAGTCCTCGACGATCGCCCGCAGGACGGCGAGCTTGCGGTCCTCGACCATGTCCGCCTCCTGTCTCGTCTCCGGCACCTTCGTTGGCACTCACCCGTTTCGAGTGCCAACTCTACAAGGCCGGGCCACCGCACGCGGAATCGTTGCGCCTACCCTGAGGCGCATGGCCGCACGTGAGATCGCGCACGACATTCCGCACGACCAGGGCTTCGTCGAGGTGGCCGACCGCTGCTGGGTGGCGCGGTTCGAGTTCCTCGACGTCAACGTCGGCGTGGTCGGTGGCGACCGCGGGCTGCTGGTCGTCGACACGCATGCCTCCGAGGCCGAGGCCCGCCGCGTCGTCGAGCAGGTCCGCCGGCTCGGCGCCGGTGAGGTGGTCGCGGTGGTCAACACCCACGAGCACTTCGACCACTGCTTCGGTAACGCCACCTTCATCGAGGCGTACGACGGGGTGGCGATCCATGCCCACGAGCAGGCCGCCTCCGGTCTTCGCAGCAACGCCCCGGCGCTGCAGGAACAGGCCGCGCGCGACGCCGAGGACCCGCAGACCGACGCGGACCGGGACGAGGACACCCGCCGCCGGCATCGCGAGATCGCAGCAACCCGCATCGTCGTACCCGAGCAGACCTTCTCATCGGCCAGAGCGGTCGACCTCGGCGACCGGTTCGTGGAGCTGGTCCACCCCGGACGCGGGCACACCGACGGCGACACCATCGTCCGGGTCCCGGACGCGGACGTGCTCTTCGCCGGCGACCTGGTCGAGGAGTCCGCGCTGCGCGGCAGCGTTCCGGGGTTCGGTCCGGACTGCTTCCCGCTGGAGTGGCCGTTCACGCTGGACCTGGTGGTCAGCATGCTCACCGATGCCTCGGTGGTCGTCCCGGGCCACGGGCTGCCGGTCGACAAGGACTTCGTGCTCGAGCAGCGCGGAAGCATCGGGATCGTCGCCGAGACGGTCCGCGATCTGGCCGGCAAGGGCGTCCCGGCGCAGGAGGCACTGGCCGCCACCGAGTGGCCCTACCCGGTCGAGGAGCTCGCCCATGCGGTCGCCCGCGGCTACGAGCAGCTCCCCCGCTCCGCGCGCTCACTGCCCCTGGCGTAGCCCCGCCTCAGGACCGGCGCGGGTGACCGTGGCAGCCGTGCCGGGTGCGGGAGAACACGAAGGCGCCGACCAGGAGCAGCCACCACGGCCCCGGCACCAGGAAGATCAGTCCGATCACGACGAGGATCACCGGCAGCCACGGGAACCGGAACCCGTGCGTCGGCGGTGCCGGTCGCGCGACCCTCTGCGGGCCGCGCTGCGGGACGAACGGCCGGCTCGGCATCCCGAGCGCGGGCAGGTCGCCGAAGACCGGGCGCAGGTCCGACTCGGTCTTCGCTGCCCAGATCCGGGCGCTGCGCTCGTCGTACTCGTCCTTGTCGAGCCGGCCGGCGGCGAAGTGCTCGCCGAGCGCGTCGGCAGCAGCGATCCGCTCGGCGTCACCGATCCGCGGTTCGGGCTGCGGGTTCACTCGGGATCACCCTCGGCGAGCAGGCCGTAGAGCCGGCGTCGGGTCTCGGCGAGGATCTCGGCCGCCTCGGCCCGCTGCTGCGCGGTCCCGGAGACGATGATCTGCCACACCGCGGACATCACCTGGCCGATGACCGGCTTCAGGTCACCGGTGTCCTCCTCGGTGGGCTCGTTGAACGGACGCCACGTCGCGGCCATCTCCTCCGGGTGCTCCTGGACGTAGGCCCGACCGGCCGCGGTGAGCTCCAGGAGCCGGCGGGACTCGCCGGCCACCGGCCCGACCAGGCCCTCGTCCTCGAGCTGCTGCACCGTCGGGTACACCGACCCCGGGCTCGGCTTCCACGCCCCGCCGCTGCGCTCGGCGATCTGCTGGATGATCTGGTAGCCGTTCATCGGCTCCACCGAGAGCACGTCGAGGATCGCCGCGCGGACGTCGCCGCGGCGTACCTTCGGCCCGCGCGACTGGCCGTGCTGGGCCAGCCCGAACAGCCCGGCCACCCACGGCGGAGGCCCGGACCCCCACGGTCCACCCCGGTGCTGATGTCCCCACGGGCCCCCGCCGCCCCAGCTGCTGCCTCCCATGACACCCTCCTCAAGACCTATCGGCGATAGGTTGACGATATATCGGTGTCTTCCGAATGCCAAGAGCTTTTCGTAACGCTTCACGAGGACCGGGCCACCGACCGGGCCGCCCTCCGGCGTGCCCTCCGCGTCGAAGCCCCCGGGGCGACCTAGCGTTGCCGGTTATGGCGATCGACCGATACGGCTCCGACGTGCTCAACACCGACTGGCGTGCCCCCAAGCGCGGCCGCGCGGTGGAGATCGAGGCCGACAAGGGGCTGGTGGTCGAGGAGGTCACCACCGACTGGTGCGGCGAGATCGTGGCCGTGGAGCGCGACCTGCAGACGGTGACCCTGGAGGACCGGCGCGGCAAGCGGCGTACGTTCCCGCTCGGGCCCGGCTTCCTGCTCGAAGGCGTGCCGGTGATCCTGCGCCCACCGACCCGGAAGGGGCCGGCGCAGAAGACGCACACCGCCTCGGGCTCGGTCGCCGTGCCGGGCACCAAGGCACGCGTCGCCCGCGCCAGCCGGATCTTCGTCGAGGGCCGTCACGACGCGGAGCTCGTGGAGAAGGTATGGGGCGACGACCTGCGCATCGAGGGCGTGGTGGTCGAGTACATCGAAGGCGTCGACGACCTGGCCGGCCACCTCCAGGACTTCCGGCCCGGACCGGAACGCCGCGTCGGGGTGCTGGTGGACCACCTGGTCGCCGGCTCCAAGGAGAGCCGGATCGCCGCCTCGATCGCGAAGAGCCCGGCCGGCAAGCACGTCCTGATCGTCGGCCATCCCTACATCGACGTCTGGCAGGCGGTGAAGCCGGACCGGCTCGGGCTGCAGCAGTGGCCACGGATCCCGCGCGACATCGAGTGGAAGCGCGGCATCTGCCAGAGCCTGGGCTGGCCGCACCGCGACCAGGCCGACATCGCGCGGGCGTGGAAGCACATCCTGTCCAAGGTGAGCTCGTACGCCGACCTCGAGCCGGCTCTGCTGGGCCGGGTCGAGGAGCTGATCGACTTCGTGACCTCACCGCCCGGATGACCAGGACCGAACCAGGGCCGAACCAGGGTCGAACCTGAGGTCTGAGAGGCTCTTGCTGTGCTTGAATCGATGACATGACAACGGGTCCGAACACGCCAGACCAGCCCCACGAGCAGCAGGGGCAGCCGGGTCAGCAGTCCCCGCCGCCGGGCTACGGGACGCCGCCGCCCTACGGGCAGCAGTCGATGCCACCGCAGCAGATGCCGCCGCACCAGATGCCACCGCCGAACGGCCCCCTGCAACAGCAGCCGATGCGTCCCGACGAGGAGAAGCTGTGGGCGGTCGGCGCCCACCTCGGCCCGATCCTGCTCGGCTTCATCGCCCCGCTCGTGGTGTGGCTGGTGTTCAAGGACCGCTCGGCGTTCCTGGACCGGCACGGCAAGGAAGCGCTGAACATGCAGATCTCCTACATGATCTACTTCCTGGTCGCCGGCATCTCGCTGATCCTGCTGGTCGGGTTCGTCCTGCTGCCCGTGGTCGGGATCGCATGGCTGGTGCTGATGATCGTGGCGTCGGTGAAGGCCGCGAACTTCGAGGACTACCGCTACCCGTTGATCTTCCGCTTCATCGGCTGAGCCCGGACAGCCCGTCAGGCCGGCCTCAGGGCAGCAGGTCGCGGACGACCGCGTCCGCGAGCAGCCGGCCCTTCCGGGTCAGCACCACCCGGCCGCGGTCCCACCCGTCGGCGTCGACGTTGCCGCGGGCGACCTGGTCGGCGACGTTGCCCCGGCCGGCCTCGTCGAGCACGTCGGCCGGCAGCCCGTCGCGGAGCCGCACCTCCAGCAGCACCCGCTCGACCCGGCGGGTCTCCGCGTCGAGCACCTCACGCGCCTGCGCGGGGCTCGCACCGGACTCGATCCGCCCGGCGTAGGCCACGGGGTGCTTGACGTTCCACCAGCGCACGCCGCCCACGTGCGAGTGCGCGCCGGGCCCGATCCCCCACCAGTCGTCACCACGCCAGTAGATCTCGTTGTGCCGGCAGCGGGCCGTCTCGTCGCGGGCCCAGTTCGACACCTCGTACCACCCGAGGCCGGCCTTCTCCAGCGCCTCGTCGGCGGCAAGGTACTTGTCGGCGAGATCGTCGTCGTCGGTCATCGGCACCTCGCCACGACGGATCTGCCGGGCCAGCGCGGTGCCCTCCTCGACGATCAGCGCGTAGGCCGAGAGATGGTCCGGGTCCGCGGCCAGCGCGCTGTCCAGCGAGGTCTGCCAGTCGCCGGGCGACTCCCCCGGCGTGCCGTAGATCAGGTCCAGGCTGACCTGGTCGAAGCCGGCCGCCCGGGCCCACTGCACCGCGCGTGGCACCCGCTCCGGGTCGTGGGTCCGGTCCAGGACGGCGAGCACGTGGGGCACCGCGGACTGCATCCCGAACGAGACCCGGTTGATCCCGCCCTCGCGGAGCACCTGGAGGTCCTCGGCGGTGACGCTGTCGGGATTGGACTCCGTGGTCACCTCGGCACCGGCGGCGAGACCGAGCTCGTCGTCGATCGCGGACACGATCCGGGTCAGGTCCCGCGGCGGGAGGAGGGTCGGCGTACCGCCGCCGAAGAACACCGTGTCGACCGGCACGTCCCGGTCCCCCAGCACCCGACGGGCCAGCCTGATCTCGGAAATCACCGCGTCGGCGTACGTCGACCGGGAGGCGCCGGGGCCGCTGCCGAGCTCGTCGGCGGTGTAGGTGTTGAAGTCGCAGTAGCCGCACCGCACCGTGCAGAACGGAACGTGCACGTAGACCCCGAACGGCCGCCCGCCGAGCCCGGAAAGGGCAGCGGCGGGCAGCGATCCGTCGGCGGGCGCCGGGTCACCGTCGGGCAGGGCGGAGGGCATCCACCCATCCTAGGTTCCGCGCGGTTACCGGTAGAGCGCCTCGATCCGCTCGCGATAGTTGTCCTCGACGACCTTGCGCTTGACCTTCATCGACGGGGTCAGCTCGCCGGACTCGACGGTGAGGTCGTGGTCGAGCAGGATCCACTTCTTGATGGTCTCCCACCGGTTCAGCCGGGCGTTGAGCTGGTCGACGTAGTCGCCGACCATCTCGTTGACCTTCGACGAGGACACGATCTCGGCGTACGACGCACCCGCCATGTCGTTGTGGGTAGCCCACTCGGTCATCGCATCGGGGTCCAGCGTGATCAGCGCGACGCAGTAGTTGCGGTCGTTGCCGTGCACGATGAACTGGCTGGCGTAGGGGCAGACGGCCTTGAACTGCGACTCGATCGAGGTCGGCGCGATGTACTTGCCGCCGGAGGTCTTGAACAGGTCCTTCTTGCGGTCGGTGATCCGTAGGAACCCGTCCGCGTCGAGC
>JAICRS010000088.1 GCA_025966335.1 Nocardioidaceae bacterium | reverse complement strand
GGTCGCGCCGGTGAACACCAGCAGCGAGAGCACACAGGTCTGCAGGATGCTCAGTCCGGCAGCCACCGAGATGGCGCCGAACGAGACGCCGTACGCGCCGGTGGCCACGCCGACCGCGATCCCGTCACGGACGATGGCCCGGCGCTCACCCGGGTCGAGCCGAGGCGGCGGGGGCGGCGCGGCGGTCACCGGCTGAACCTAACAAGGCTCGGTCCGGCGGGACCCGCCGGGAGGTCAGCGGTAGTGGGTACGCCGGCCGCGGTTGATGTGCGCGGACTGCGTCCCGTGGTTCTCGTGGAGGAGCAGGAACGCGCAGGCCGCGCCGACCGCGAGGCCGATGGTCGCCCCGACGCTGACCAGGCGCGGGTAGGGGAACGTGTAGGCGGCCCAGGCCCCGCCGGCCACGAAGACGGCGAGCGCGATGACCGAGACGATGATGCGGTACAGCCGTGGCAGTGGTCCTAACACATCTCTCCCCGATCGACGTCGCTCCTGGTGGAGGGGTCCCTCATCCAGTAGGACGAACGAGGGAGCCGTTTGGTTGCCGTCTCCGTCACGTCCAACCTAGGACTCGGACAGATCGGTGTGAAGACGGACCTGTTTGACCGTAACCGAACCGTCACCGTGCAGGTCGAGCTCCCGGAACGCCCCGTCCGCCGCCCAGCCGGCCTCGGCGAGGAAGCCGCGCAGCACGTCGTCGGTGCTGTTGAGCCAGAGAACCGCCCGGGTGAACCGGTCGGCCCGCAGCGTGTCCGCGCAGGCCTGGAGCAGCCGGGAGCCGTGGCCGTGCCGGTTGTGCTCGGGGTCGACGGTGAACTCGGAGACTTCGCCGTCGAGGATCGGGTCGCAGTCGGGGTCCTCGGCCGGCGCGGTGATCGCGAACCCGCGGATCGTGTTCCGCTCGAGGGCCACCAGGACCCGGTTCCGGGCATCCTTCGGGTGGTTCAGGGACGTGTGCCAGGCGGCGGCGAAGTCCGAGGGGTCCATCGCGGCCACGACCTCCTCGGGCAACAGCCCGGCGTACGCCTGCCGCCAGGCGCGGACCTGGACCTCGGCGATGCCGGTGGCGTCGTCGGCCCACCCGACCCGGACGGACACGTCGGCGGTCGGGCCGCCTCCCGGAGTGCTCATGCTCCCATCCTGCCCACACCGCTCAAGGGCGCTGCAGGGCGGTGTCCGGCCGGCCCACGGTGTTACACGCGGCCTCGCTCGGAGCGGTGAGGTGTAACAAATCCTGTTAGGCTTGGCGCCATGTACGGCAACGACTTCACCGCCCCGGACGAGGGCTCCCGCGAGCCCGCCGAGGACCGCCTCGCCGAGTTCGAACGGCTTCTGGAGACCGAGGGGCGCGTCGAGCCGCGCGACGTAATGCCTGACGGGTACCGCAAGACGCTGATCCGGCAGATCGCGCAGCACGCGCACTCGGAGATCATCGGCATGCAGCCGGAGGGCAACTGGATCAGCCGCGCCCCGAGCCTGCGCCGCAAGGCGATCCTGATGGCCAAGGTGCAGGACGAGGCCGGGCACGGGCTGTACCTCTACGCGGCGGCGGAGACCCTCGGCGCGGACCGCGGCGAGCTGCTCGACATGCTGCACAGCGGCCGGCAGAAGTACTCCTCGATCTTCAACTACCCGACGCTGACCTGGGCCGACATGGGGGCGATCGGCTGGCTGGTGGACGGCGCCGCGATCGTGAACCAGGTGCCGCTGTGCCGGTGCTCCTACGGCCCCTACGCCCGGGCGATGGTCCGGGTCTGCAAGGAGGAGTCGTTCCACCAGCGGCAGGGGTTCGAGATCCTGCACACCCTCTCGCACGGCACGGAGGCGCAGAAGGCGATGGCGCAGGACGCGGTGGACCGCTGGTGGTGGCCGAGCCTGATGATGTTCGGGCCCACCGACGACGCGTCGCCGAACTCGGCGCAGTCGATGGCGTGGGGGATCAAGCGGTTCTCCAACGACGAGCTGCGCCAGCGGTTCGTGGACATGACCGTGCCGCAGGCCGAGGTGCTCGGGCTGACCCTGCCCGACCCGGACCTGCGCTGGAACGAGGAGCGCGGCTCCTACGACTTCGGCGAGATCGACTTCACCGAGCTGTTCGAGGTGATCAAGGGCAACGGGCCCTGCAACAAGCAGCGCCTGGCACATCGGGTCAGGGCGCACGAGGACGGGGCCTGGGTGCGTGAGGCCGCCGACGCGTACGCCGCCAAGCAGGCCCGTCGTACGTCGGAGGTGGCGTGATGAGCGACCTCCAGGCCGGAGGCGGCCACGGCGCCGTACCGGTGACCGGTGTCCCCGCCCGTGGGTCGGCCGAGGAGTCCCGCCGCGACTGGCCGTTGTGGGAGGTGTTCGTGCGCGCCAAGCGAGGGTTGAACCACGTTCACGTCGGCTCCCTGCACGCACCGGACGCGGCGATGGCGCTGCGCAACGCCCGCGACCTCTACACCCGCCGCCAGGAGGGCGTCTCGCTGTGGGTGGTGCCGGCCGCGTCGATCACCGCGTCCAGCCCGGACGAGAAGGACTCGTTCTTCGACCCCGCCGGAGACAAGATCTACCGGCACCCCACCTTCTACGACATCCCCGAGGGGGTGGAGCACCTGTGACCGCCCCGTCTCCCGACTTGTCAGGCGCCACGCGCGCTATGGCGGTCACAGGGCCTGACAACTCGGCATTGGTCGGCTACGTGTTGTCGTTGGGCGACGACTCGCTGGTCGCGGCCCAGCGGCTGGCGGAGTGGATCGCCGCCTCGCCGCAGCTCGAGGAGGACGTCGCGGTCGGCAACATCGCGCTCGACCTGCTCGGCCAGGCCCGGTCGCTGCTGACCTACGCCGGCTCGCTCGAGGACCCGCCGCGCACCGAGGACGACCTGGCCTACTTCCGCGACGAGCGCGACTTCCGCAGCGTGCACCTGGTCGAACGCGCCAACGGCGACTTCGGCGTGACGATGGCGCGGCTGCTGTTCCTCTCCAGCTACCACTACGAGCTCTACGCCCGGCTTCAGCGCAGCGCCGACGAGACCCTCGCCGCGATCGCCGCGAAGGCGGTCAAGGAAGTCGACTACCACCGTGACCACGCGACGATGTGGGTGCTCCGGCTCGGCGACGGCACCGAGCTGTCCCACGCCCGGATGCAGGCGGCGGTCGACGCGGAGTGGCCCTACGTCGAGGAGCTGTTCGGCAACGAGCACCTCGACCCGGCCCTGGTCGAGAGCGGTGTCGCCGTCGACCCGGCCGAGCTGCGCGGTCCGTGGCGGGAGTACGTCGCCGGGGTGCTCGCCGAGGCCACGCTGACCCTCCCCGACGTACCCCCTGCCGTCACCGGCGGTCGCCGCGGCGTGCACGACGAGCAGATGGGATACCTGCTCGCCGAGATGCAGCACCTGGCCCGTTCGCACCCGGGGGCGACATGGTGACCCGCGTCGATCTCCCACCCCGCTCCCGGTCCGCCGCGTGGGACGTTGCCGCGACGGTGCTGGATCCGGAGGTGCCGGTGCTCACGATCGAGGACCTGGGCATCCTGCGCGACGTGCGCGAGGACCTCGACGGACACGTGCACGTGCAGATCACCCCGACGTACTCCGGCTGCCCGGCGATGGACGCGATCCGCACCGACGTGATCGCGGCGCTGGCGCGGGAGGGGTACGACGACGTCAGCGTCGAGTTCGTCCTGGCACCGGCCTGGACCACCGACTGGATGAGCGAGGACGGCAAGCGCAAGCTGACGGAGTACGGCATCGCGCCTCCTCAACCACGCGGCGACGGCGTGGTCGCGGTGAGGCTGTCGGTGCGCTGCACCCAGTGCGGCTCGCCGGACACCCGGGAGCTGAGCCGGTTCGGGTCGACCGCGTGCAAGTCGCTGTGGGTCTGCAACGCCTGCAAGGAACCCTTCGACCACTTCAAGGCCATCTGAGGTGAGCGCCCGACACTCGGTGTTCCACCCGCTGACGATCGCCGGGATCGAACCACTGACCGACGACTCGATCGCGGTGACCTTCGACGTGCCCGAGGAGCTGCGCGAGGACTACGAGTTCAGGCACGGCCAGCACATCACCGTGCGCACCGAGCTCGCCGGCGACGACGTGCGCCGCAACTACTCGATCTGCTCACCGGCGTCCTCCGGGGTGCTGCGGATCGCGGTCAAGCGGCTGCCCGGGGGAGCGTTCTCCGAGCACGCGCTCGGGATGCTCAAGGTCGGCGACGTGCTCGACGTGATGACCCCGAGCGGGCGGTTCTTCACCGAGCTCGACCCGGAGAACCAGAACCACTACGTGTGCATCGCGGCCGGCTCCGGGATCACGCCGGTGCTGTCGATCGTGGCCACCACGCTGGAGACCGAGCCGCGGTCCCGGGTCACGCTCATCTACGCAAACCGCACCCACAAGACGGTGATGTTCCTCGAGGAGGTCGAGGACCTCAAGGACAGGTACGCCGACCGCTTCCACCTGGTCCACGTGCTCTCCCGGGAGCCGCAGGAGGTCGAGCTGTTCTCGGGGCGGCTCGACACCGACCGGATGAGCCGGTTCCTCGACGCGATCGTGCCGCCGGAGACCGTCGACCACTGGTTCCTGTGCGGGCCGTTCGAGATGGTCAGCTCGCTGCGCAAGCTGCTGGTCGCCGAGGGGGTCTCGAAGAAGGCGGTCCACGCCGAGGTCTTCCACGTGGAGACAGCCCCCCCGGTCCGGCGTACGACTCCCTCGGTCGACGCCGAGGCCACCGGGGCGGACGTCACGATCACCCTGGACGGCCGGCAGTCGCGCTTCAAGCTCCACACCGACGGGCCCCCGGTGCTCGAGGCCGCGCTCGCGGTCCGCGCCGACGCACCGTTCGCCTGCAAGGGCGGGGTGTGCGGGACCTGCCGGGCGAAGCTGCTCGAGGGCACGGTGGAGATGGACACCAACTGGGCGCTGGAGCCGGAGGAGATCGAGCGCGGCTACGTGCTGACCTGCCAGTCGCACCCGACCTCGGACACGGTGGTCCTCGACTACGACGCCTGAGGGGCCACGGCGACGTGCAATCCTGCCGGTTGGATCGTTCCGAGCCCCCGTAACGGGGGAGGTTGCACGTCCGAACGGCCGTTCATGACCAGGTGCGGAGCGCGTGGTCCAGCGCGTCGAGCAGGCGCTCGAAGCTGCGGTCCACCGACCGAGGCATGCCGAACCCGCCGCCGGTCTCCAGGCTGACGAACCCGTGCAGGGTGCTGCGGACCAGACGTGCGGCGTCCACGGCGTCGTCGCCGGTGATCTGGTAGCCGGCGAACACGTCGTCGAGGATGTCGAGGATCTCGGCTGCCGCCTTCTGGTGCTCCTGGTCGTCGGGCCGGCTCCGCAGCAGGTAGCCGTAACAGCCCGGGTGCTGCTCGGCATAGCGGCGGTACGCCGTCCCCACCGCCTTGAGCGCATCGGCCGAGGACTTGCCGGTGGCGGCGCGGCGCATCGCGTCCGCGAGCTCGAGCGCGCTGCGGACCGCCAGCCGGGTGTGCAGGTCGTCGAGGCCGTTGACGTGCTTGTAGAGGCTCGGCACGGCCACCCCGAACCGCTTGGCCAGGGCGGCCAGGGTCAGCCGGGCCGCGCCGTCCTCGTCGACCAGCCGCGCCGCCTCGGCCACGACGGCGTCGCTCGACAGGCCGGCCCTAGGCACGCGTCGCGCCGTCGCCGAGCCGGATCACCGCGTCCGTGACCACGTCCGGCGCCTGGGCCTGCGGGTAGTGGCCGACGCCGGGCACCATCACGACCTCGGCTCCCAGCCGCTGACCGATCCAGTCCGCCTCGGCGGCGGGGTCCTTCCAGTCGATGTCGTCGGCGCCCATCACCACGACCGCAGGGGCGGCGACGTCATCCATCCTGGCCTCGGCCGGTGCGTGCGAGGTGCGGGTGGTCCGGGCGAAGGCCCGCCAGTGTCCGGGGCGCTTCAGGTTCTCGCGGATCCGGGCAAGGTGCTCGTCGTAGCCCTCTGGCTTCGTCCCGGGCACCCACTTCGGGTAGTAGCCGAGGAACGCGGCCGGTCCCCACGGCTTGAGCATGGCGAGCCGGAAGAGCAGGGTCTGCAGGCGTCCGCCGGCCGGGTCCCGGACGAACGGTCCCAGCAGCGCGAGCCCGCTGATCCGGTCGGGGTCCTCGGCCGCGGCCCACACCGCGGCGCCGGCTCCCATCGAGTTGCCCACCACGAGCGCCGGACCGCCCAACTCGCCGATCAGCGCGAGGATGTCGCTGCCGAGCGCGACGTCGTCGTAGGAGGTGAACGTGGTGTCGCTGTCGCCGTGGCCGCGCAGGTCCATCGTGGCCACCCGGTTCCCCCGGCCGACCAGGAGCGGGACCAGGTGCCGGTAGGTCTGGCGGAGATCGCCCATCCCCGGGACGCAGACGACCAGTCGGTCGCCGTTGCCGTGGAGCTCGTACGCGATCCGTCCCTCAGGACGGGTGAGGAAGGAAATACTCATAGCCATAAAGCTAATGATCTTAGCCAAGGGTGTCAAGCGCCGATCCGTAACCCGGGCGGACCCTCGTCGTTGGGTCTGTGCGTGGCGCGGCTCGGGTCCGCGCCGGCCTACCGGAAGGAAACATTCATGCGTCGACTCACTCCGCTGTCCGCGGTGCTCGCCACCCTGGCACTCCTGGCCGGAGGACTCAGCGCCGCCCCTGCGACCGCCATCGTCGGCGGCTACCAGGTCGAGGACGGCCAGTTCGGGTTCATGGCCTCGATCCAGTCCGCAGGCTCCGACGGTACTTCCGGCCACTTCTGCGGAGGGTCGGTGATCGGCGCCCAGTGGGTGCTCACCGCCGCGCACTGCATGGTCGACACCGCGCCGGGCGAGATCCAGGTCGGCGTCGGGCGCGCCGACATCGACGATTTCTCGACCGGGCAGACACTCGCCGTGGATCGGATCGTGGTGCATCCCGACTACGAGGACACCGGCACCTTCGACGCCGCCCTGATCCACACCACCGAGCCGATCAGCTCGCCGGCCATCGCGCTGGCTCCGACCGGCGACGACACCCTCGAGCAGTCCGGTGCGGCGCTGACCGTGGCCGGGTGGGGCACCGAGTTCTTCGGCTCACCGGTGATCCCGGCCCGGATGAAGGCGGTTGACGTCGCCGCGGTCGCCGACCAGGACTGCACCACCAACGGCCTGATGGGGTTCCAGGCCGGCTCGGAGATCTGCGCCGAGAGCCTCGGTGGTGACTCCTGCCAGGGAGACTCGGGCGGCCCGCTGTTCGGCACGCTGGCCGACGGCCGGACCGTGCAGGTGGGCATCGTCAGCTACGGGCTCGGCTGCGCCACCCCCGGCTTCCCGGGTGTGTACGGCGAGGTCAACAACCCCTCGATCCACGAGTTCATCACGTCCACCACCGGCGGGTCCGACCCGGCGAACCGGGTCAAGGGCAAGGGCAAGAAGAACCGCGGCTGACGACCGGCCGGTCCGGTGCGGCTGATGCCGTACCGGGCCGACGCGGTGTTAGGTTTGCCGCGTGCAGCAGTACCTCGACCTCCTCCAGCGGATCCTCGACGAAGGCGTCGACAAGAGCGACCGGACCGGCACCGGGACCCGCAGCGTCTTCGGGCACCAGATGCGGTTCGACCTGAGCCAGGGCTTCCCGCTGGTCACCACGAAAAAGGTGCACACCCGCTCGATATTTGCTGAGCTGTTCTGGTTCCTGCGCGGCGACACCAACGTCAAGTGGCTCCAGGACCGCGGGGTCACGATCTGGGACGAGTGGGCCGACGAGAACGGCGACCTCGGCCCGGTCTACGGCTACCAGTGGCGGTCCTGGCCGGCGCCGGACGGGGCCCACATCGACCAGATCGTCAACGTCGTGCAGGCGATCCGGGAGGACCCCGACTCGCGTCGCCACATCGTCTCGGCCTGGAACGTCGCCGACATCCCGCAGATGGCGCTCGCGCCGTGCCACGCGCTGTTCCAGTTCTACGTCGCCGACGGGAAGCTCAGCTGCCAGCTCTACCAGCGTTCGGCCGACGTGTTCCTCGGCGTGCCGTTCAACATCGCCTCCTACGCGCTGCTCACGCAGATGATCGCCCAGGTCACCGGCCTCCAGGTCGGCGACTTCGTGCACACGCTGGGTGATGCGCACCTGTACTCCAACCACCTCGACCAGGCGCGCCTTCAGCTCACCCGCGAGCCGCGGCCGCTGCCCACGCTGCACCTCGACCCGGCGATCACCGAGCTCGACGGGTTCGACCTCGAGCACGTCACGATCGAGGGTTACGACCCGCACCCGGGGATCAAGGCGCCGATCGCGGTATGACGGCTCCCGACAAACGGGTCGTCATGGTTGCCGCCGTGGCCGACAACGGGGTGATCGGGCTCGGTGGTGACATCCCGTGGAGCCTGCCGGAGGACCTCAAGCACTTCCGGGCCACCACCAAGGGCAACAGCGTCGTGATGGGCCGCAGGACCTACGAGAGCATCGGTCACCCGTTGCCGTTCCGCTCCAACATCGTGGTGACCCGGCAGACCGACTGGGCCGCGGACGGCGTACTCGTCGCACACAGCGTGGCCGACGCGATCGCGATGGCGGCGGACTTCGAGGGCGACGTGATGGTAATCGGCGGCGCCCAGGTCTACGAGGCCGCGATGCCGCACGCCGACGTCCAGGTCCTGACCGAGGTGCACCTCTCGCCCGAGGGCGACACCTACTACCCGGACTTCGACCGGGCGGAGTGGACCGAGACCAAGCGCGAGCCGCGCGACGGGTTCGAGTTCGTGTGGCTGGAGCGGACGCGCGGCTGACCGCCGATGTGGGGGTCCACGGGGGCGGCGCTCCGGCGCGTACCGATAGCCTGAGCCCATGACGTCCGTCTCACTCCCGCCGGCGCCGTTCGGACGGGTCCTGACCGCGATGGTCACCCCGTTCGCCGACGACGGCTCGGTGGACCTCGACGGCACCGCCCGGGTCGCCGAGCACCTGGCGGACACCGGGCACGACGGGATCGTGGTCTCCGGCACCACGGGTGAGGCGCCGACCACGAGCACCGAGGAGGACGGCCAGATCCTGCGCGCCGTGCTCGAGGCGGTGGGCGACCGGGTCAAGGTCGTCGCCGGCGTCGGCACCAACAACACGGGTCACTCGATCGAGCTCGCCGAGCAGGCCGAGAAGCTCGGCGCCGACGGCGTGCTGCTGGTCACCCCGTACTACAACAAGCCCTCCCAGGAGGGGGTGGCCGCGCACTTCGAGGCGGTCGCCAACGCCAGTGGCCTGCCGGTGATGCTCTACGACATCCCCGGCCGCACCGGCGTGCAGATCGCCGAGAGCACCTTCGTCCGAGTGGCCGAGCACGAGCGGATCATCGCGGTCAAGGACGCGGTCGGTGACCTCTACCGCGGCGTGCGGATCATGTCCGAGACCGGTCTCGTGTTCTACTCCGGCGACGACGTGCTCAACCTCGGCTGGCTGACCCACGGCGCCGCCGGCGTGGTCTCCGTGGTCGGCCACGTCGCCGGCAGGGAGTACGCCGCGATGGTGGCCGCCGTGGAGCGGGGGGACCTGACCGAGGCCCTCGACGTGTACCGCCGGCTGGTCCCGGTGGTCGACGCGATCATGAACAAGGCGCCGGGAGCGATGATGGCCAAGGCGGCGATGCAGCTGCTCGGCGTGCTCCCGAACCGCAACGTACGACTTCCGCTCGTCCCCGCAGCCGACGACCTCGTCGACAACCTGCGCCGCGAGCTCACATCTGCCGGACTACTGGAGGACACTCCAAAGAAATGAGCATTGCATGAGTCACCCCCACCCCGAGCTCTCCGCACCTGGACCGCTGCCCGCCAAGGGCCTCCGGATCATCCCGCTGGGAGGGCTGGGTGAGGTCGGGCGGAACATGACCGTCTTCGAGTACGGCGGACGTCTGCTGATCGTGGACTGCGGCGTGCTCTTCCCCGAGGACCACCACCCGGGCGTCGACCTGATCCTGCCCGACTTCGAGCCGATCCGGGACCGTCTCGACGACGTCGAGGCGCTGGTGCTGACCCATGGGCACGAGGACCACATCGGCGCGGCGCCGTACCTGCTGCGCGAGCGCGGCAACATCCCGCTGGTCGGCTCCAAGCTGACCCTGGCGCTGCTGACCTCGAAGCTGCGCGAGCACCGGCTCAAGGAGACCGTGCACCACGAGGTGCGCGAGGGCGACAAGATCAGCTTCGGCCCGTTCGAGCTCGAGTTCGTCGCGGTCAACCACTCCATCCCCGACGCCCTCGCAGTGGCGATCCGCACCGGTGCCGGGATGGTGCTGCACACCGGTGACTTCAAGATGGACCAGCTGCCGCTCGACGGACGGATCACCGACCTGCGCTCGTTCGCCCGCCTCGGCGAAGAGGGGGTGGACCTGTTCCTGGTCGACTCCACCAACGCCGAGGTGCCCGGCTTCACCACCTCGGAGAAGGAGATCACCCCGGTCCTGGACCGGGTCTTCCACCAGGCCAAGGACCAGCGGATCATCGTCGCCTGCTTCGCCTCGCACGTGCACCGCGTGCAGCAGGTGATGGACACCGCGGTCGCGCACGGTCGGAAGGTGGCCTACGTCGGTCGCTCGATGGTCCGCAACATGGGCGTGGCCAAGGAGCTCGGTTACCTCAACGTCCCGCCGGACACGCTGGTGGACGCCAAGGAGCTCGCGAACCACCCGCCGGAGAAGACCGTGCTGATCTCCACCGGGTCCCAGGGCGAGCCGCTCTCCGCGCTGTCCCGGATCGCCCAGCGCAACCACAACTTCGTGCACATCGAGGAGGGCGACACCGTCGTGCTGGCCTCCTCGCTGATCCCCGGCAACGAGAACGCCGTGTACCGGGTGATCAACGGACTGTCCCGGTGGGGCGCGAACGTCGTGCACAAGGGCAACGCGCTCGTGCACGTGTCCGGCCACGCCTCGGCCGGTGAGCTGCTCTACTGCTACAACATCGTCCAGCCCCGCAACGTGCTCCCCGTGCACGGCGAGATCCGGCACATGCGGGCCAACGCCGACCTGGCTCGCGCCGCCGGCGTGCCGCACGACCGGGTGGTGATCGCCGAGGACGGCGTGGTCGTGGACCTGATCGACGGACGCGCGCAGATCGCCGGCAAGGTCGACTGCGGCTACGTCTTCGTCGACGGATCCTCGGTCGGGGACATCACCGAGTCCTCGCTCAAGGACCGCCGGATCCTCGGCGAGGAGGGGTTCATCTCGGTGATCGTGGTCGTGGACTCGGTGACCGGAAAGGTCTCGGGCGGCCCGGAGATCCATGCCCGTGGCTTCGTGGAGAACG
>JAICRS010000316.1 GCA_025966335.1 Nocardioidaceae bacterium | reverse complement strand
CCGCTTGACGCCCTCGACGTGCCAGGAGCCGTCCTCCTGCAGGATCGCCTTGCTGCGCCCGGCGCCCACGTCCGAGCCGGCGTCCGGCTCGGTGAGCACCATGGTGGCGCCCCACTGCTTGTCGACGATGTGCCGGGCGATCTTCTTGTCCCGCTCGTTGCCGTTGCGGTGCACCACCGCTGCGAAGCTCGGGCCGCAGGCGTACATCCAGACCGGGGCGTTCGAGCCGAGGACCATCTCGCCGATCGCCCAGTTCAGGCTTGAGGGGGCGGGCTGGCCGCCCAGCTCGGCGGGCAGCGCGAGGCGCCAGTACTCGGCGTCCATCCAGGCCTGGTAGCTCTTCTTGAACGACTCCGGGATGTCGGCGGTGCCGGTCTCGGGGTCGAACACCGGCGGGTGGCGGTCACTGTCCTCGAAGGAGGCGGCCAGGTCCTCGCGGGACAGCCGGTCGACCTCGCTGAGGATCGCCTTCGCCGTGTCGACGTCGACCTCCTCGAAGAGTCCCTGTCCGAGGACCTGCTCACGGCCGAAGACCTCGAACAGGTTGAACTCGATGTCGCGGAGGTTGGTCTTGTAGTGGCTCACTGCTCCACCTTCGATTAGGGGTACCGGACGATCCTGTTCCGGTCCTGGTCTTAGCTGTCTCAGGCGGCCTGCTGGGTCATTCAGCACGCCGTTTGTCGAGCCTTACTCGTCAGTAACTTAAATTATCCTACCCACGAGTAGCAAAGACAAGCCCCCTCCCCGCCGAGCCGTCACCTTTGGCGTGCCGAGCCGTCAGGTTTGGTGTGCCGAGCGGTCAGGTTTGGCGGCCGCGGGGCCTGCGCTGGCCAGGTTTCGTCCACAGCGCGCGCCGATGTGCGGTCCGTCCACAGGTCGAGGAATCGGTACGGCGCAGCGTGGCGCGACGTCGCAGGGTCGGATCATGAAGACTCCACCGCAACTGCCGGACCTCCCGTTCACCTACCGTGACGCCGAACGAGCCGGCTTCAACCGCTGGCATTTTCGGCAGCTGCTCGACAGTGGCCGGGTTCGACGCGTTCTGCATGGCGTGTACCAGCGGGCAGACCTGCCGGACACCACCGAGCACCGAGCCCTGGCCGCGGCTCGCGTGATGCGGCCGTTCGAGGTCCTCCGTGACCGGACCGCGGCATGGCTGCACGGCGTCGACACCTTCGAGTTCCGCGAGCTCGAGATCCTTCCCCCTCTCGAGACCTCCGTCTTCCGTGGGCACACTCGAGCACGCCGGTGGCGGTGTGCCGGCGGTGAACGAGACCTGCGACCGGACGACGTCATGTTCATCCAGGGCGTCGCGGTGACCACGCCGCTGCGGACCGCGCTCGACCTCGGCTGCCGCCTTCGTCGACGCAGCGCCCTCGCGGCCCTCGACGGATTCATGCGTGCGCACGGCATCACGCACCAGCAGATGGACTCCGAGCTGGTGCGCTATCGCGGGCGGAGGGGCGTCGTACAGCTTCGGGAGCTCGTGCCGTTGGCCGACCCCAGGGCCGAGTCACCCGGCGAGTCATGGCCCCGGCTCGAGATCATCGACGCCGGCCTGCCGGCACCGACACCGCAGTACTGGGTCCGGGAGCACGGCCGGAAGATCTTCCGGCTGGATCTCGCCTACCCGATGAGCCGGGTGGCCGTGGAGTACGACGGACGCGAGTTCCACGACTCTCCTGAGCAGGAGGAGGCGGACAGGCTGCGGCGCAAGTGGCTGCGCGATCGTGGATGGACGGTCATCGTTGTCGACAAGGACTCCTTCACTCCTGAGGCCCTTGCGCTCTGGCTCGGCGAGCTCCGATCGGCCCTGCGGATGGCCGCCTGAACGACCGGGCGCCCCCTGCGAATCACTTCGCCACAAAGTAAGGCGACTGAGTTACTTGACTTAGCTTCGTCATCTTGCTTTGCTCTGGTCATCAACTCGACAAAGTCAGTAGACAAACACGGCTCAATTTGCGGAGTCAGGTCGCTGTCCTCATGAAAGGTGCTCGCGATGCGCAACCTCATCGTCCTCGGCTTCGTCGGGATGGTCGCTCAGCTGATCGACGGCTCGCTCGGAATGGCTTACGGCGTCACGTCCTCGACGCTGCTGCTGGCGGCGGGTATCGCTCCGGCGGCGGCGTCGGCCGCCGTCCACTTCTCCGAGATCGGTACCACCCTGGTTTCTGGGTTCAGCCATCACAAGCTCGGCAACGTCGACTGGCGAACGGTGAGCATCATCGCGGTTCCCGGCGGGATCGGCGCCTTCGCGGGTGCCACGTTTCTGTCGAGCATCCCCGGCGATCTCGCCAAACCGTGGGTGGCGGCGTTGCTCCTCACGCTGGGTGTCTATGTGATCTGGCGGTTCCTTGCCCTCGGCGGGCGCCGTCCGCGCTTTCGCGGGAAGCTCTCCGCGTTCTTCCTGGCTCCGCTCGGTGTGGTGGCAGGCCTGATGGACGCGATCGGAGGCGGTGGCTGGGGACCGGTAGGGACCACGTCGCTGCTGTCGTCGGGACGCCTGGAACCGCGCAAGGTCGTCGGCTCCATCGACACCGCGGAGTTCGTGGTCGCGATCGGAGGCTCGCTGGGTTTCCTGCTCGCTCTCGGCAGCCAGGGCATCAACTTCGGCTATGCAGGGGCATTGCTCGTCGGCGGCGTGATCGCAGCGCCCATTGCTGCCTGGCTGGTCAAGCACCTACCGGCCCGCGTGCTGGGTGTGGCAGCCGGCGGATTGATCGTGCTGACCAACAGCAAGACGATCGTGGAGTCGATGG
>JAICRS010000051.1 GCA_025966335.1 Nocardioidaceae bacterium | reverse complement strand
CCTCGCCTTCGCGGTGCACGCCGCCGCCGCGGCCGACCGGATCCGGCTGCACGTGCGCGTCGACGAACGCTCCGCCGGCTTCCTCGCGCTCGGGCTCGCCCGGACCTCGCGACGACCGGTGCCGGTGGTGACCACGTCCGGGACCGCGGTGGCCAACCTGCACCCGGCGGTCCTCGAGGCCTCGCACGCCGGCCTGCCGCTGGTCGTGGTGAGCGCGGACCGGCCGGCCGGATTGCGCGGCACCAACGCGAACCAGACCACCGACCAGGTCAAGATCTTCGGGCACGCCGTGCGCGCGTTCGCCGACGTCCCGCCCGGCTTCCCCGGCGCCACCGAGGAGGCGCAGGTCGCGTCGTGGCGGTCGTTGGTGGCGCGGACCGTGGCGACGGCACAGGGTCGTACGGCGCACGCGCCCGGTCCGGCCCACGTCAACGTGCAGTTCGCCGAGCCGCTGACCCCGGACATCGACGACGGGTGGAGCGCGGCCTGCGGGGGACGTCCCGACGGGCGACCGTGGACCGTGCCGGCCGAGCCGGTCGCGGCGCAGCCCGAGCGGCTCGACGGCGACCGTCGGACGGTGCTGGTCGCCGGTGACGACGCCGGACCGCCGGCCCGGATCCTCGCCGAGCGGTCCGGGTGGCCGCTGCTGGCCGAGCCGACCAGCGGCTCGCGGACCGGCCCGAACGCGATCCGCGGCTACCGGCTGCTGCTCGGTGACGCAGCGCTGGCCGAGCGGATCGAGCGGGTCGTCGTGTGCGGTCATCCCACCCTGTCCCGGCCGGTGACCCGGCTGCTGTCCCGGACCGACGTCGAGGTGGTCGCCGTCGCCGGGCGCACCGGGTGGACGGACCCGGGACATGCGGTCTCGCGGGTGGTTCGCGCCCTCGAGCCGGGCGGGCCGCCGTCCGACGACGCCTGGCTGCAGGAGTGGCTCGACCGGGACGCGGCCCTGTCATCGGCGCTCGACGGGCTGCTCGCCAAGCAGGACGAGCTCACCCCGCACCACGTGGCGGGCACGGTCGCGGACGCCCTCCCGCCGGCCGGGCTGCTGTTCGTCGGTGCGTCGAACCCGGTCCGCGACCTCGACCTGATGGTGCCGCGCTACCCGGTCGGGGACCGGAGACTGGTGGTCGCGAACCGTGGCCTCGCCGGCATCGACGGGTCGGTCTCCTCCGCGGTCGGCGCCGCCCTGGGCCGGGAACGAAGCAGCCGGGCCTTCGCGCTGCTCGGGGACCTCACGTTCCTCCACGACAGCAACGGGTTGCTGATCGGACCGGACGAGCCGCGCCCGGACCTGATGATCGTGGTCGTCAACGACGACGGAGGGAGCATCTTCGCCTCGCTGGAGCAGGGCGCTCCGCCGTACTCCGCCTCCTTCGAGCGGCTGTTCGGCACCCCGCTCCGCGCGGATCTCGCCGCCCTGTGCGCGACCAGCGCGACGCCGCACCGGCGGGTGACCACCCGCGAGGAGCTGGTCGCCGCGGTCGACTCACCGGTCGGCGGGATCGAGGTGGTCGAGGCGGTGGTGCGCCGCGACAACCGGCGCGACCTGGACGCGGCGATCCGGGCGCTGGTCACCGGCTGACCAGCCATTGGCCGCCCGCGCGACCCCTCGGCAGGACTGTTGCCCGCTTCGCCGACGTGAGCATGATGGGCGCATGCGGATCACCAAGTTCACTCACGCGTGTGTCCGGATCGAGGCGGACGGGCAGGCGCTGGTCCTCGATCCCGGTTCGTTCTCCGAGAAGGAGTCCGTGGACGGCGCGACCGGCGTACTCGTCACCCACGAGCACGCGGACCACCTCTCGGTCGACAACCTGCGGGCGACCGACGCACCGATCTACACGATCGCCGCGGTCGCCGAGAAGATCCGGGCCGAGGCGCCCGATGTCGCCGAGCGGGTCACCGTCGTCGAGCCGGGCGACCAGGTCGACGTGGGGCTACCGGTGCGCGTGGTCGGCGAGATGCACGCCGTGATTCACGAGGACATCCCGCGGATCCACAACAGCGGCTACCTGGTCACTGTCGGTGGCCGCGCCGTCTACCACCCCGGGGACGCGTTCAGCCTGCCCGGGCACAACGTCGACGTGCTCCTCGCGCCGGTGTGCGCGCCGTGGAGCAAGACCGCCGAGGTGATCGACTTCGTCCGAGCGGTGGGTGCGCCGAGGACGTTCGCGATCCACGACCTGGTGTTCAGCGACTTCGGGCTCGGCCTGGTCGACAACCTGCTCGGCGCACGGCTGGAGGGACGGGACCAGGAGTACCGCCGGGTCGCCGCCGGCGAAGACCTGCCGCTCTAGCTGCCGGAGACCGCGTCGCGGACCGGAACAAACTTGGCCTGCGCCTCGGCGAGCTCCGCCTCCGGGTCGGAGCTGGCCACGATCCCGCAGCCGGCGAAGAGCCGGACGGTCCGGCCGTCGACCTCCGCGGAGCGCAGCGCGATGCCCCACTCGCCGTCGCCGGCCGCGTCCATCCAGCCGACCGGCCCGGCGTAGCGACCGCGGTCCATGCTCTCGATCTCGGTGATCACCTGCTTGGCGATCTCGGTCGGGGTGCCACCCACCGCGGCCGACGGGTGCAGCGCCTCGGCAAGCTCCAGAGAGCCGGCGGACTCGTCGCCGGCATCCTTGGCGACGCCGGCCACGTCGGTGGCCAGGTGCATCACGTTCGGCAGGTGCAGCACGAACGGTGACTCGGGGACGTTCATCGAGGTGCAGTGCGGGGCCAGCGCCTCGGCGACCGAGCGGACGGCGTACTCGTGCTCCTCCAGGTCCTTCGACGAGCGGGCGAGGGTGGCGGCCAGCGCCAGGTCGCGGGCGTCGTCGCCGGTACGTCGGATCGTCCCGGCCAGGACTCGCGAGGTGACCAGTCCACGTTCCCTGCGGACCAGCATCTCCGGGGTTGCCCCGAACAGCCCGTCCACGTGGAACGTCCAGCACATCGGGTAGGTCTCGGCCAGCCGCTGGAGGGGCCAGCGCAGGTCGATGTCCTCGTCGGCGGCGGCGACCAGGTCCCGCGCGAGCACGACCTTCTCCAGGGCGCCGTCGTTGATCCGGCGGACCGCCTCGGCGACCACGCTCTCCCAGTCCGTGCCGCTGAGGGCACCGTCCACGAAGGTCACCCCGGTCGGCGCGGCCGGTGGGTCGGTGGGTTCCAGGACGGGTGGCGCGCTGATCCCGGCGAGGCCGATGGTGGTGACCCAGGTGGTCTCGCCGCGGCGGCCGACGACGACCTCCGGGACGACCAGGACACTGTCGCCGGGCTCGTCGGCGAACGCGAAGGACCCGAAGGAAACCAGGCCGGTGCCGGGCTGCTTCACCTCGTCGCGGACGACGGCGGCCTGCGACATCTCCGTCCACCAGCCACGGGCGTCCGCGAACCGGTCGGCGCCCTTGGTCCGGATCGCCGC
This sequence comes from Nocardioidaceae bacterium, assembly GCA_025966335.1. Taxonomy (GTDB): domain Bacteria; phylum Actinomycetota; class Actinomycetes; order Propionibacteriales; family Nocardioidaceae; genus Nocardioides_C. The sequence continues at coordinate 11,013 of JAICRS010000051.1, read as the reverse complement.
GGCGGTTCCCCAGCCGACCAGCCCGTCGCCGCGCCGTACCCAGGCGACCGTGTCCTCGGGCGGGAGCAGTGCCAGCAGCCGGCCGGGATCGTCGACCGGGACGGTCCGGACGACGAGCGGGGTCGCCTCGATGGAGCCTTCGGGTGCAGTGGTCACGGTGTGCCAGCCTACGTCGGCGCTCGGGGATCCTCTCCATCGAGGGCGCCCGGCGGCGGCTGTCTAAGGTGTTCCCCGTGACCCGAGCATCCCTGGACAAGAAGCCCGCCGACGTCGCCGCGATGTTCGACGACGTGGCGAAGCGCTACGACCTGACCAACGACATCTTGTCCCTGGGCCAGGACCGCCGGTGGCGCAAGGACGTGCTCGACGCGGTCGACCCGAAGCCGGGGGAGAAGGTGCTCGACCTCGCCGCCGGGACGGGTACGTCGAGCCAGCCGTTCGCCGACCGGGGCGCGCGGGTGGTGCCCTGCGACTTCTCGATCGGCATGCTCCGCGTCGGCAAGCGGGCCAAGCCGCACCTCGGGTTCACCGCCGGTGACGGCACCCGGCTGCCGTTCGCCGACGACACCTTCGACGCGGTGACGATCTCCTTCGGGCTGCGCAACATCGTCGACCCCGACGCCGGGCTGCGGGAAATGCTCCGGGTCACCCGGCCCGGTGGCCGGCTGGTCGTCTGCGAGTTCAGCCACCCGACCTGGGCGCCGTTCCGCACCGTCTACATCGAGTACCTGATGAAGGCGCTCCCGCCGATCGCCCGCGCGGTCTCGTCCAGCCCGGACGCCTACGTCTACCTCGCCGAGTCGATCCGGGCCTGGCCCGACCAGGACGGCCTCGCCCGCCGGATCACCGCCGCCGGCTGGACGCAGACCCGGTGGCGGAACCTGACCGGCGGGATCGTCGCGCTGCACCACGCCACCGCGTAGGCGCCGGCGACTCGCGTGGCGCGGACGGTTAGTTCGTGACAAGAAGCAGGTTCCTGCGTCCGGGAACCTGCTTCTTGTCACGTCGTATCCGCGGCGGTCGATGGCAGCCGAGATCGCGCCCGCCGCACCGCCTAACCTCGGAAGCATGATCCAGGCGATGCACACGCTCATCTACTCCGACGACGCGGCCGCCACCCGCGCCTTCTTCAAGGACGTCCTGCAGTGGAAGTTCACCCAGGACGACGAGTCCGGGGAGGACTGGCCGATCTTCCGGACCGGACCCAGCGAGCTCGGCGTGCACCCGACCCGCGGCGAGTGGGAGGGCGAGGAGTACTCCTCACCCCGGCACCACTCGGTGTCGCTGATGTGCGACGACCTCGAGGAGACGGTCGAGCAGCTGCGGGGCAGGGGCGCGAAGTTCAACGGCGACCCCCAGGACATGGGCTTCGGCACCGGGATCATGCTGCGCGTGCCGGGCGCCGACGACATGTTGCTGTACCAGCCGAAGCACCCCACGGCGTACGACCTCTGACCCGCAATTAGGCAACGACTTCGTTGCGGAAATGCCCTGGTCAGCCACGGTTTTGCGGGTCGTCGGTGGGGCACAGGGCCCGAGTCGCATCGGGTCGCACAGACCTCTAGACTGTGCCGTTGTGGCAGTTCGTGAAGGAATTCACTAAGTCACATACGCGCCTGAGCAGGACTGTTCAACCAGGGAAATCGAGGTAGCCCGATGAGCCGGACCACCGCCGACGAGCGGCAGGCCGACGTCATCGTCGTCGGCGCCGGTCCGGCCGGTTCGACCACCGCGTTCCACCTCGCCTCGACCGGTGCCGACGTGCTGCTGCTCGAGAAGGCGGCGTTCCCCCGCGACAAGGTGTGCGGGGACGGCCTGACCCCGCGCGCGGTCAAGCAGCTGGTCGGGCTCGGCATCGACCTCGACGCCCCCGGCTGGACCCGCAACAACGGTCTGCGGATCGTCGGCGCAGGACACCGGCTCGAGCTCCCGTGGCCCGAGCTGGCCAGCTTCCCGCCGTACGGCATGGTCCGCACCCGGATGGACTTCGACGAGATCCTCGCCCGCCACGCGGAGAAGGCCGGTGCCCGGCTGATGGAGCGTACGGCGGTCACCGGGCCGGTCCTCGACGAACGGACCGGGCGGGTCGTCGGCGTGACCGCGAAACCGGTGGACGACCAGGGCCGCAAGCTCGGCGACGAGACGACCTACTCCGCTCCCGTGGTGATCGCCTGCGACGGGGTGTCCTCCCGGCTGGCCACCTCGCTCGGCCTCGAGCGCCGTGAGAACCGCCCGATGGGGGTCGCGGTCCGCGCCTACTACGAGACGCCGCGCCACGACGACGAGTGGATGGAGTCCTGGCTCGAGCTGTGGGACGGCACCCCGGGCCAGAGCAACCTGCTGCCCGGCTACGGCTGGATCTTCGGCGTGGGCGACGGCACCGCCAACGTAGGGCTCGGCATCCTGAACACCTCCAAGGCGTTCCAGACCGTCGACTACAAGGACGTGCTGCGCCGCTGGCTCGCGCACACACCCGAGGAGTGGGGCTTCCGCGAGGAGAACCGGGTCGGCCGGATCGCGTCCGCGGCGCTCCCGATGGGCTTCAACCGCAAGCCTCACTACACCCGCGGGATGCTGCTGGTCGGCGACTCCGGCGGGATGGTCAACCCGTTCAACGGTGAGGGCATCGACTACGCGATGGAGTCCGGGCACCTCGCCGCCGAGACGGTGGTGCAGGCGCTGGCCCTTCCCGACGGAGCCGCTCGCGAACGGGTCCTGCAGGGCTACGCCGCCACGTTGGACGACCGCTACGGCGGCTACTTCACGCTCGGCCGGGTGTTCGCGAAGATGATCGGCAACCCGACGTTCATGAAGCAGGCCACCCGCTACGGCCTGCCCCGCCACACCTTGATGAAGTTCATGCTCAAGCTGATGGCGAACCTCACCGATCCCCGCGACGGCGACGTCTCGGACCGGCTGATCAACGCGCTCAGCAAGGTGGCCCCGGCCGCCTGAGGCGACCGCGACCTGCACGACCGACAGCACAACAGGCAGCACACGACAGACAGGAGGGTCCGACCGGTGGAGCTCTACACACCCGTCCTCGCGCTCGGATTGCTCGCCGCGGGCTTCGCGGTTTTCTCGCTGATCATGAGCTCCGTGGTCGGCCCGAAGCGCTACAACCGGGCGAAGCTCGACTCCTACGAGTGCGGCATCGAGCCGACGCCGCAGCCGGTCGGCGGTGGCCGCTTCCCGGTCAAGTACTACATCACCGCGATGATGTTCATCGTCTTCGACATCGAGATCGTCTTCCTCTACCCCTGGGCCGTCGCCTTCGACAACATGGCGGTGTTCGGTCTGGTGGAGATGGTCTTGTTCATCCTCACGATCTTCGTCGCGTACGCCTACGTGTGGCGTCGCGGCGGCCTGGAATGGGACTGACTGACACATGGGTCTAGAAGAGAAGCTCCCCAGCGGCGTACTGCTGACCACCGTCGAGAACGTCGCCGGCTACTTCCGCAAGGCGTCGTTCTGGCCGGCCACGTTCGGCCTGGCCTGCTGCGCGATCGAGATGATGACCACTGGCGCGCCCAAGTACGACCTCGGCCGCTTCGGCATGGAGGTGTTCCGGGCCTCGCCGCGCCAGGCGGACCTGATGATCGTCGCCGGCCGGGTCAGCCAGAAGATGGCCCCGGTGCTGCGCCAGATCTACGACCAGATGCCCGACCCCAAGTGGGTGCTCGCGATGGGTGTGTGCGCCAGCTCCGGCGGGATGTTCAACAACTACGCGATCGTGCAGGGCGTCGACCACGTGGTGCCGGTCGACATGTACCTGCCCGGCTGCCCGCCCCGGCCCGAGATGCTGATCGACGCGATCCTCAAGCTGCACGACCAGGTGCAGCACGCCAAGCTCGGCGTGAACCGTGACGCGCAGGTCATCGAGAACGAGAACGACGCGCTGACCGCGCTGCCCACCTCCGACATGAGGGGGCTGCTGCGATGAGCCCCAAGGAACCGCAGGAGTTCGACGAGGTCACCGAGGGCACCGAGGACGACGCCACCGCGATCATGCCGGAGAACACCCTCCCGGCCGACCCCGAGCAGCTCGAGCCCGAGGTGATCGACGTCCGCAAGGGCATGTTCGGCGTGCACGGCTCCGGCGACACCTCCGGCTACGGCGGCATCGTCCGGCCGGTCGCCATGCCCGGTGGTTCACCGAGGCCGTACGGCGGCTGGTTCGACGACGTGGCCGATGCCCTGGGCGGTGCACTGTCGAGCGCCGGGATCACCAGCGGTGTCGAGAAGGTCGTCGTGCACCGCGGCGAGATCACGTTCTTCATCCGCCGCGCGGACCTGCTCGAGACGGTCCGCACGCTCCGCAACGACCCGGCCCTGCGCTTCGAGTTCTGCTCCGGCGTGTCCGGGGTGCACTACCCGAGCGACGAGGGCCGGGAGCTGCACGCGGTCTACCACCTGCTGTCGATGACCCACAACCGGCGGATCCGGCTCGAGGTGACCTGCCCCGACAGCGACCCGCACATCCCGTCGGTGGTCGCGGTCTACCCGACCAGCGACTGGCACGAGCGCGAGACCTACGACTTCTTCGGGATCATCTTCGACGGCCACCCGTCGCTGACCCGGATCCAGATGCCCGACGACTGGCCGGGTCATCCGCAGCGCAAGGACTACCCCCTCGGTGGCATCCCCGTGGAGTACAAGGGCGCCACCATCCCACCGCCGGACCAGCGGAGGTCCTACAACTGATGAACTCACCCCAAGATCCCTACGCGCAGTCCGCCGACACCACCACCGGCAAGGTCTTCACCGTCACCGGCCAGGACTGGGACTCGATCGTCCAGGGCGTCGCCGAGGAGGCCGAGGAACGCATCGTCGTCAACATGGGCCCGCAGCACCCGTCCACCCACGGCGTGCTCCGGCTGATCCTCGAGCTCGAGGGCGAGACCGTCACCGAGGCCCGCTGTGGCATCGGCTACCTGCACACCGGCATCGAGAAGAACATGGAGTTCCGCACCTGGGTGCAGGGCGTCACCTTCTGCACCCGGATGGACTACCTGTCCCCGTTCTACAACGAGGCCACCTACACCCTCGGCGTCGAGCGGCTGCTCGACATCGAGGACGACATCCCGGAGAAGGCCACCGTGATGCGGGTCCTCCTGATGGAGCTGAACCGGATCTCCTCGCACCTGGTCGCGATCGCCACCGGTGGCATGGAGATCGGCGCGCTGACCGTGATGACCATCGGGTTCCGTGAGCGCGAGCTGGTCCTGGACCTGTTCGAGCTGATCACCGGCCTGCGGATGAACCACGCGTTCATCCGGCCCGGCGGCGTCGCCCAGGACATGCCGCCCGGCGCGCTCGACGAGATCCGCGACTTCATCGCGCTGATGAAGAAGCGGCTTCCGGAGTACGCCGACCTCTGCAACGCCAACCCGATCTTCAAGGCCCGCCTGGTCGACGTCGGCCAGCTCGACCTCGCCGGCTGCCTCGCGCTGGGGATCAGCGGTCCGCCGCTGCGCTCGACCGGCTACCCCTGGGACCTGCGCAAGACCCAGCCCTACTGCGGCTACGAGGACTACGACTTCGAGGTCGTCACCTGGGACACCCCCGACGCCTACGGCCGGTTCCGGATCCGGCTCGCGGAGATGTGGGAGTCGCTGAAGATCGTCGAGCAGTGCGCGGACCGGCTCGCCGACCTCGAGGGCGCCCCGGTGATGATCGCCGACAAGAAGATCGCCTGGCCCAGCCAGCTCGCGCTCGGCAGCGACGGGATGGGCAACAGCCTCGACCACATCCGGCACATCATGGGTGAGTCGATGGAGGCGCTGATCCACCACTTCAAGCTGGTGACCGAGGGCTTCCGGGTTCCGGCCGGCCAGGCCTACGTCCCGGTCGAGTCGCCGCGCGGCGAGCTCGGCGCGCACGTCGTCTCCGACGGCGGCACCCGACCGTTCCGGGCTCACTTCCGGGACCCGTCGTTCACGAACCTGCAGGCAACCTCGGTGATGAGCGAAGGCGGCATGGTCGCCGACGTGATCGTCGCCATCGCATCGATCGACCCGGTGATGGGTGGAGTGGACAGATGAGCCAGAAGCACATCGAGGCCGCCGGCCTCTCGTTGCGCGACGAGCTGCCGTCGACGTACGCCGAGCTCAAGGAGATCGCCGCGCGGTATCCGCAGGCGCGCTCGGGGCTGCTGCCGATGCTGCACCTCGTGCAGAGCGTCGAGGGCCGGGTCACCTCGCGCGGGATCGAGGCGTGCGCGGAGATCCTCGACATCTCCGCCGCCGAGGTCGCCGGTGTAGCGACCTTCTACACGATGTACAAACGTCGCCCGGTCGGCGACTACCACGTCGGCGTGTGCACCAACACGCTCTGCGCGGTGATGGGTGGCGACGTGATCTTCGACCGCCTCAAGGACCACCTCGACATGGGCAACGACGAGACGACGGAGGACGGCAAGATCACCCTCGAGCACCTCGAGTGCAACGCGGCCTGCGACTACGCGCCGGTGATGATGGTCAACTGGGAGTTCATGGACAACATGACCCCGCAGTCGGCCACCCAGCTCGTCGACGACCTGCGTGAGGGCAAGGAGGTCCGCTCCACCCGCGGTCCGCGGATCTGCACCTGGCGCGAGGCCGAACGGGTGCTCGCCGGTTATGCCGACGACCTCGCCGACGAGGGTCCCGCCGCGGGCCCGGCCACCCTGGTCGGTCTGGAGATCGCCCGCGAGAAGGGCTGGAAGGCACCCGACTCCGACCGCCGCGCGGTGGAGCCGAAGCACCATGAGCGCGCCGAGGGCGACGCCGCGAAGGAGTCCGCGGCCGAGGCGGCAGACACCCGGCGCGCCGAGTCCGAGACCAAGCTCGACGACTCGCCCACCGAGGTCAAGGGTGGCGTCGACGACGACGGGAAGGGCACCCAGGCATGACCGACACGCTGACCCCCGTTCTCTCCGACAACTGGGACGCCGACAAGCCGTGGACGATGGAGTCCTACGAGCGCTCCGGCGGGTACGCCGCGCTGCGGACCGCCCTGGGCATGGAGCAGGACGCCGTCATCGCGCTGGTCAAGGACTCCGGCCTGCGCGGCCGCGGCGGCGCCGGCTTCCCGACCGGCATGAAGTGGGGCTTCATCCCGCAGGGTGACGGCAAGCCGCACTACCTGGTGGTCAACGCCGACGAGTCCGAGCCGGGCACCTGCAAGGACATCCCGCTGATGATGGCCTCGCCGCACACCCTGGTCGAGGGCGTGATCATCTCCTCCTACGCGATCCGCGCCAACACCGCGTTCATCTACGTGCGCGGCGAGGTGCTGCACGTGGTTCGCCGACTGCAGCGCGCGGTGCAGGAGGCCTACCTCGCCGGCCACCTGGGCAAGAACATCCATGGCTCCGGCTACGACCTCGACCTGATCGTGCACGCCGGCGCCGGTGCCTACATCTGTGGCGAGGAGACCGCGCTGCTCGACTCGCTCGAGGGACGCCGCGGCCAACCGCGGCTGCGTCCGCCGTTCCCCGCGGTCGCCGGCCTGTACGCCGCCCCGACCGTGATCAACAACGTCGAGTCCATCGCGTCCGTGCCCTGCATCGTGGCCAACGGCGCGGAATGGTTCGGGTCGATGGGCACCGAGAAGTCCAAGGGCATGACGCTCTACTCCCTGTCCGGCCACGTGAAGCGGCCCGGACAGTACGAAGCGCCGCTCGGGATCACGCTGCGGCAGCTGCTCGACCTGTCCGGTGGTGTCCGCGAGGGCCACGAGCTGAAGTTCTGGACACCGGGCGGGTCCTCCACGCCGATCCTGACCGCCGAGCACCTCGACGTCCCGCTCGACTACGAGGGTGTCGGCGCAGCGGGCTCGATGCTCGGCACCAAGGCGCTGCAGATCTTCGACGAGACCACCTGCGTGGTCCGTGCGGTGCTGCGCTGGACCGAGTTCTACAAGCACGAGTCGTGCGGCAAGTGCACGCCGTGCCGCGAGGGCACCTGGTGGCTGGTGCAGACCCTGGCCCGGCTCGAGGAGGGCCGCGGGACCGAGGCCGACCTCGAGCTGCTGCTCGACCAGTGCGACAACATCCTCGGCCGCGCGTTCTGCGCGCTCGGCGATGGCGCCACCAGCCCGATCACCTCGTCGATCCAGTACTTCCGGGACGACTACATCCGCCACTTCACCGAGGGCGGCTGCCCGTTCAACCCGGCCGACTCAACCGTCTTCGCCACCGCGGGAGCGACTGCATGACCGTGTCAGCCAACAAACCGGACGCCGGTGTGGAGAAGGCCGACCTGATCACCCTCACCATCGACGACGTCGAGGTGAGTGTGCCCAAGGACACCCTGGTGATCCGCGCCGCCGAGCAGATCGGCGTGCAGATCCCCCGGTTCTGCGACCACCCGCTCCTCGCACCGGTCGGCGCCTGCCGGCAGTGCCTCGTCGAGGTCGCCGACGCCGGGAACGGCCGGCCGATCCCGAAGCCGCAGGCCTCCTGCACGCTCGCGGTCGCCGAGGGGATGGTGGTCAAGACCCAGGCCACGTCGCCGGTCGCCGACAAGGCGCAGCAGGGGATCATGGAGTTCCTGCTGATCAACCACCCGCTGGACTGCCCGGTCTGCGACAAGGGCGGCGAGTGCCCGCTGCAGAACCAGGCGATGTCCAACGGTCGCGGCGAGTCGCGCTACGTCGAGGAGAAGCGGACCTACCCCAAGCCGATCAACATCTCGGCCCAGGTGCTCCTCGACCGGGAACGCTGCATCCTGTGCGCACGGTGCACCCGGTTCTCCGAGGAGATCGCGGGGGACCCGTTCATCGCGATGATCGAGCGCGGCGCCCTGCAGCAGGTCGGGATCTACGAGAAGGAACCGTTCGAGTCCTACTTCTCGGGCAACACGATCCAGATCTGTCCCGTGGGCGCGCTGACCTCCGCGTCGTACCGGTTCCGCGCCCGGCCGTTCGACCTGGTCTCCACCCCGTCGGTCTGCGAGCACTGCGCCTCCGGGTGCGACCTGCGCACCGACCACCGGCGCGGCAAGGTGATGCGCCGGCTGGCCGGGTTCGACCCCGAGGTCAACGAGGAGTGGAACTGCGACAAGGGCCGCTTCGGGTTCATGTACGCCCGCCAGCCCGACCGGCTGACCCACCCGCTGGTCCGTGACGAGGACACGGGCGAGCTGCGTCCCGCGTCGTGGCCGGAGGCGTTCGCCGTCGCCGCCCGCGGCTTGCAGGCCGCAGCCGGCTCGGTCGGCGTACTCACCGGCGGCCGGCTGACCGCCGAGGACGCCTACGCGTACTCCAAGTTCGCCCGGGTTGCGCTGCGCACCAACGACATCGACTTCCGGGCCCGTCCGCACTCCGCGGAGGAGGCCGACTTCCTCGCCTCGACCGTGGCGGCCACCTCGCTCGAGGTCACCTACGCCGACCTGGAGAAGACCAAGAAGGTCGTCCTCATCGGCTTCGAGCCGGAGGACGAGTCGCCGATCGTGTTCCTGCGGCTGCGCAAGGCGGCCGGCAAGGGCACCCAGGTGTTCTCGGTCGCCCCGTTCACGTCCCGTGGACTGGAGAAGATGCACGGCACGCTGATCCAGGCCGTCCCCGGCACCGAGGCCTCGGTCATCGAGGGGCTCGCCCACGACGGTGACGTCGCGCTGGACGCCGGCGGAGTGATCCTGGTCGGCGAGCGGATGGCGACCGTGCCCGGTGCGCTGTCCGCGGTGGTCGCACTGGCCGGTACGACGGGCGCGCGGCTGGCCTGGGTGCCCCGCCGTGCTGGTGACCGTGGCGCCGTGGAGACCGGCTGCCTGCCGAACCTGCTTCCGGGCGGTCGTCCGGTCGCGAACGCCGACGCGCGGGTCGACGCCGGTGCAGCCTGGGGCGTCACCTCGCTTCCCGACCAGCCCGGCCGGGACGGCGACGCGATCATCGCCGCCGCCGCGACCGGTCAGCTCAAGGCACTCGTGATCGGCGGTGTCGAGCTCACCGACCTGTCCGATCCCGCACTGGCCGCCCGGGCCGTGCAGACCGCCGAGTTCGTGGTGAACCTGGAGATCCGCGCCAGCGAGGTGTCACCGCACGCGCACGTGGTGTTCCCGGTCGCGCCGGTGACCGACAAGGCCGGCTCGTTCGTGGACTGGGAGGGCCGGGTCCGCACGTTCGACACCATCTTCCGCGAGCCCAGCTCGCTCCCGGACCTGCGGGTGCTGTCCGGGGTCGCCGAGGAGATGGGCGTGGAGCTCGGGTTCCGCACCGTCGAGCAGGCGCGCGCGGAGATGAGCGAGTTCGGTCCCTGGGACGGTGAGCGTGCTCCGGCTCCATCGGTTGCACCGGGTGCGCCTGCTACGGGCACCGTCCTCGCGACGTGGAAGCTGTTGATCGACGACGGGCGGATGCTGGACGGGGACGAGTACCTGAGGGCGACCGGTCGTGCGCCGGTGGCGCTCGTGTCCGGAGGCACGCTGGCCGGTCTGGGTCTCGAGGTTGGCTCCCGGGTCGTTCTGAGCACGGACCGTGGGGCGGTCGAGCTGCCGGTCGCGGTCGCCGACCTGCCCGACGGGGTGGTGTGGGCGCCGGCCAGCGCCCGAGGCGTGTCCCTGCTCCGTGAGCTGGGCGCAACCGCCGGGTCCGCCGTACGTCTCGAGGGAGGCGCAGCATGAGTCTGTCCGTCGCACCGATGAGCATGGTGACCGCCGCCGACGACCTGTCCGCGTTCGGTCAGGACCCGTGGTGGCTGGTGCTGGTCAAGGCAGTGATGATCTTCCTGCTGCTGGTGCTGCTCACCCTGTTCAACATCTGGTTCGAACGCCGCGTCGTGGCCCGGATGCAGCACCGCATCGGGCCCAACGTGCACGGCCCGTTCGGGTTGTTGCAGTCGCTGGCCGACGGCGTGAAGCTGGCGCTGAAGGAGGACATCGTCCCCAAGGCCGCCGACAAGGTCGTGTACTTCCTCGCGCCCCTCGTCAGCGCCAGCGTGGCGATGATGACCTTCGCGGTGATCCCCTTCGGCGGGACCGTCGAGATCGGCGGCCGCGCCATCTCCCTGCAGGTCTGGGACCCCCAGATCGG
>JAICRS010000344.1 GCA_025966335.1 Nocardioidaceae bacterium | reverse complement strand
CCGACGGGCCTTCTGCACCTGCTCCGGGGTCGCCACCTCCCACGAGGCCGGCAGCGCCTTCTGCACCAGCCAGGGCGCGAACACGTAGAAGGTCGCGACAGTCACCTCCGGTCCGACCGGGCCGAAGGCCGCGGAGCGGGCGGCGAAGTAGGACAGCTTCGGGCGCAGGCCGAGGGCGACGTACGCCGCGGTCGGCTGCGGAGCGAAGTAGCCGAACGCGTGGATCGGCTCGAGCACCGCCCAGCAGGCGCGGGCGAGCTGGGGGTCGACGGAGCGGGTCATGATGTGACCCTAGACGAGCGGGCCCGGCAGCGGGAGTATCGAGCCGTCGCCCCGGCACCCAGCACAGGAACCCCGACACAGGAGGCAGTGGATGCGCAGCACGATGCAGGACTACCCGCTCACCATCGGCGGGATCCTCCGCCACGGGACGACCGTGCACGCCGACTCCGAGGTGGTCACCGCGACCGGCGACGGGATGCGCTCGATGTCGTACGCCGACCTGGGTCGACGTGCCGCGAAGCTGGCGAACGCCCTGCGAGGACTGGGGATCACCGGCGACCAACGGGTCGGGACGTTCCAGTGGAACAACACCGAGCACCTCGAGGCCTACCTCGCGGTGCCCTCGATGGGCGCGGTCCTGCACACGCTCAACATCCGGCTGTTCCCCGAGCAGCTGACCTACATCGCCAACCACGCCGAGGACCGGGTGGTGATCGTCGACGCCGCCCTGGTGGACCTGCTCGCGAAGGTGCTGCCGACCTTCGAGACGGTCACCCACGTGCTGGTGGCGGGGCCTGACGCGGCGTCGGTGGACCTCGGTCTGCTGCGGTCGAGCGGCAAGGAGGTGCTGCTCTACGAGGACCTGCTGAGCGAGCAGCCGGACACCTTCGACTGGCCCGACGTGGACGAGCGCGACGCGGCCGCGATGTGCTACACCAGCGGCACCACCGGCAACCCGAAGGGCGTGGTCTACAGCCACCGGTCGGCGTACCTGCACTCGATGGCCGTCGGAATGGGCGTCAGCGCGGGGCTCACCTGGGAGGACCGGGTGCTGCCGATCGTGCCGATGTTCCATGCCAACGCGTGGGGGCTGGCCTACGCCTCGCTGATGGTCGGTGCGTCGCTGGTGATGCCGGACCGCTGGCTGCAGGCCGAACCGCTGGTCCGGTTCATGGAGCAGGCCCGGCCGACCGTCTCCGGCGCGGTGCCGACGGTGTGGAACGACGTGCTGGGCCATCTCGAGCAGCACCCCGCCGACCTGACGTCGCTGCGGCTGGTGCTCTGCGGCGGTTCCGCGGTCCCGGTCACCCTCCAGCAGGCGCTGGAACGGCACGGCATCCGGATGATCCAGGCGTGGGGGATGACCGAGACGTCACCCGTCGCGTCGGTCGCGCTGCCGCCGCTCGGGGCCGAGGGGGAGCGGCTGTGGCTCTACCGGGGCTCGCAGGGCCGGTTGCTGCCCGGGGTCGACGGCCGGATCGTCGCCGACGACGGCCAGGTGCTGCCGACCGACGGTGCGGCGGTGGGCGAGCTCGAGGTCCGCGGGCCGTGGGTGACCGCGTCGTACTACCGCGACGACGACCCGGGCAAGTTCCACGACGGCTGGCTGCGCACCGGCGACGTGGGGACCCTGGACGAGCTCGGGTACATCGGGCTGACCGACCGCGCCAAGGACGTGATCAAGTCCGGCGGGGAGTGGATCTCCTCCGTGGAGCTGGAGAACGCGCTGATGGGGCACCCCGACGTGGTCGAGGCCGCGGTGGTCGGCATCCCGGACGAGAAGTGGCAGGAGCGGCCACTCGCCTCGGTGGTCGTCCGCGAGGGCGCCACGGTGACCGTCGCGGACCTGCGCGACTACCTCGCGGAGCGGTTCGCGAAGTGGCAGCTGCCCGACGCCTGGACGTTCATCGACGCGGTACCGCGCACGTCAGTGGGCAAGTTCGACAAGAAGGTGATCCGCCGGTGGTACGGCGAGGGGGAGATCGACGTGGAGCAGCCCGGTCACTGAGCGCTGTCAGCCCCTCCTCCAGGACACAATCGCGCTGGCGACGCACGCCGAAGCCTGCAACAACAGCACATGTGTCCTGTTGCTGCATGAATCCGCGAGGGAACCGTGCAACAACGGGACACATGTGCGGTT
>JAICRS010000298.1 GCA_025966335.1 Nocardioidaceae bacterium | reverse complement strand
GGTGACCACCCGGCGGTCCTCGCCCCAGGCGAGCTGGTGCAGGTGGGAGCCGAGGCCGGCGCCGACCGCGCGTTGCAGGGTCGCCAGCGGGGTGTGCGCGATGTCGCCGACGGTCATCAGCCCGAGCCGGTTCAGCATCTGCGCAGTCTTCTCCCCCACCCCCCACAGCTCACCGACCTCGAGCGGGTGCAGGAACGCGGTCACCGTCTCCGGTGCGACGACGACCACCCCGTCGGGCTTCGCGCGGCGGCTGGCCAGCTTGGCGACCGCGACCGTGCTCGCCACCCCGACCGAGCAGGTGATGCCCTGCTCGTCGTAGATCTTCGCGCGCAGGTGCTCGGCGATGGTGTAGGGCGCACCGAGCCGGCGTACCGACCCGGACACGTCGAGGAACGCCTCGTCGAGCGACAGCGTCTCGACCTGCGGGGTGACCTGACGAAAGTTCTCCATCACCGAGGAGGACACGACGCCGAAGGTGTCGAAGTCGGGAGGGATCACCACGGCCTGCGGGCAGACCCGCCTGGCCCGGGTCATCGGCATCGCCGAGCGCACGCCGTACTCGCGCGCGTGGTAGTTCGCGGACAGCACCACCCCGCGGTGCCCGCCGCCGACGATCACCGGTACGTCGTGCAGGTCGGGCCGGTCGCGCACCGCCACCGAGGCGTAGAACGCGTCCATGTCCACGTGCAGGATCGGGCACTCCCGCGACGCCAGCTCGAGGTCGCGGCGCCTCATGACTCCCCCCACCCCGACTTGTCAGACGCTGTGGGCGCTATAGCAACCGCAGCGTCTGACAACTCAGGGACGGACCGCGATGAGGTGCAGCTGGGTCGCGAGGGGGAGGTACTCCGGCCGGTCCGCCACTGCCTGCTCCAGCTCGACCAGCGCATCGGCCGCACCGGGCTCGAGGTCGACCAGCGAGCTGGGCACCAGGTCGGCGAAGACCCGGACCGCGTGCACAGTGGAGACCTCGAAGCCGGCGTCGCCGAGCACCGACGTGATCTCGTCGGCGGTGAACCGGCGGGTGACACCGCCGGCGGCGGGATCGTCGAGCAGGGCCCTGGCCTGGCCGAAGTGGCCGGCCATCGCCCGGGCGACGACCACGGCGTGGCGTTGTCCGACCAGGAGGCTGAGCGTGCCGCCGGGGCGGAGCGCCGCGGCGATGGTGCGCAGCGCCGCCGCGGGGTCGTCGACGATCTCGAGGACGCCGTGGCAGAGCACCACGTCGGCGCTCCCCTCGGGGACCAGGTCGAACAGGCTCGCCAGGTCGCCCTGCTGGCCGGTGACCAGGTCGGCGACATCGCTCTCGTCGGCACGCCGGCCGAGCGCGGCGAGGGCGTCGGGGCTGGGGTCGATGACGGTGACCCGGTGCCCGAGCTCGGCGACCCGGACCGCGAACCCGCCGGTGCCGCCGCCGATGTCGATGACCGAGGCGGTCTTGTCACCGTCGGACGCGTCGGGAACAGCTGCCAGGACACCTTGGAGCGCGTCCCAGACCACGGCGGTGCGAGCAGCACTGCGGCGTTGCGAGCTGTTCTGTGTAGGCATGGCGCCCACATTAGTGAGCCGAACCACGATCCGGTCATCCGGCACTCCCGGAGCTGCGGTGCCACAGCTTGCGAGGCGCGCCCTTGGCGTCGTCGCCGGCGGGCTTGATGTCGGAGTAGGGCGACATCTTGAACCCGCTGGAGTGCACGAGCACCCGGCGCCGTCCCATCCCGCCGGCGGTCCCGCCGCCGGCACGCCCGTCCTGCTGGCTGGGGGGGCTCGCCATCACCGGCCGGGTCGACCGGCTCTCGGCGGCACCCTGCACCGCGGACTCAGCGGCCTCCTCACCGAACCCGACCGGGACCTTCGCCATCACCCGGCGGACCGCGTCCATTCCCTCGTGCTGCCAGATCTGGTAGAGCGCGGGCAGCTCCCAGCAGCCGGTGGCGCGCAGGGAGACGCCGTGCCGGCCGGTACGACGCAGCTCCCCCCGCACCAGCAACATCCAGGAGTGGAACACCGTCGCGGCATAGGGCCCCTGCGCATCCTCGAAGAAGGTGGCGTCCACCGGACCGGTCGAGTCGTCGAGGGTCAGGAAGATGACCCGGCGCCCGGACCGGATCGGCGGGGTCTGGGTGGCCACCTTCACCCCGGCCACGAGCAGCTCGGCCTTGCTGCGCTGACGCAGCAGGTCGCGGGACCGGGTCACCCCGAGGTCGTCGAGGAACGCGGTGTAGAAGTCGACCACGTGCCGGCTGACGTCGAGGCCGAGGATCTCCAGCTCGGCACGGACCCGTTCGGAGGCGTTCATCTCCGGCAGGCCGCTCACCTCGCCGTCCGGGGTGTCCCCGAGGTCGAGGGCGAGCTGGACCGAGGTGACCGGCGCGGCGGGCCTGGTGGCCTTCGACTGTGCGGAGGCTCGTTCCCACACGCCCGGGTCGCGACGTTCGAGCGGGTCGCTGCTGTTGCGGCCGGCGGCCTCGGCTGCGCGTTCCGCGGCCGCGGACTCGGGTCTGGACAGGCTCGACCGGCGGTCCGGGCTCGACCGGCGGTCCGCGGCCGGTCCACGGCCGGTCAGGCCACGGCTCCTGCCCTTGTCGGCCCGGTCCACCGCCCGTGCCTGCCGGTCGAGGTCGGCCACCTGGAGCAGCAGGTCGCGGCGGGTGACCTTGCCCCGACGGCGCACTCCGCCCCCGGGAAGCGGAGAGCCGATCCCGTAGACCGAGTCGAACCCGCCGGCGAGCACCAGCCGTTCCACGACCGGCCGGGAGACCCGCGCCCGGTGCCAGAAGTCGGTCAGCGAGTGGTAGGGGCGGGCCGCGACGACCCGGTTCACCTCCGCCTCGGAGATCCCCTTGACCTCCGACAGCGCGAGTCTTATCCCGTAGGCGCGGCCGTCCGGGAGACCGGGACCCGGCGCGGGCCGAGGAGCGTGGATGGGACTGGCCCCCTCGAAGCGAGGAACGAGCGGAGAGGGTGGTTGCGACGAAGACCCCTCCGGCGCCGCCCACGACGAGACCTGCTCCACGACGTACTCCTTCTCCGACGCGTTCACGTCCAGGCCGAGCACCGCGACCCCGAACTGGCGGGCGTCGTCGAGGATCAGCCGCTTCGGGTACATCCCGGGGTCGTGGGTGAGCACGCCGGCCAGGAAGTGCGCCGGGTAGTGCGCCTTCATCCAGGCGGACTGGTACGTCGGGAGCGCGAACGCGGCCG
>JAICRS010000077.1 GCA_025966335.1 Nocardioidaceae bacterium | reverse complement strand
GACTGCCGGGTCCGCCCCTACTGGGTGACCCGGTAGGCGTCGAAGACACCGTCGACGGAGCGGACCGCCTTGAGGACGTGGCCGAGGTGCTTCGGGTCGCCCATCTCGAAGGTGAACCGGCTCTTCGCCACCCGGTCGCGGGTCGTCTGCAGCGACGCGGACAGGATGTTCACGTGCACGTCGGAGAGCACCTTGGTGATGTCCGAGAGCAGCCGGGCCCGGTCCAGCGCCTCGACCTGGATGTTGACCAGGAACATGGACTTCGCGGTCGGCGCCCACTCGACGTCGACCATCCGCTCCGGCTGGCTCTTGAGGCTGACCGCGTTGGTGCAGTCGGTGCGGTGCACGGACACACCGGCCCCGCGGGTCACGAACCCCAGGACCGGGTCACCCGGGACCGGCGTACAGCACTTGGCGAGCTTGACCCACACGTCGGAGATCCCGCGGACGATGACGCCGGCGTCGCCACCGGACGACTGCTTGGCGCGGGCCCGGGTGTGCGTGATCTGTACGCCCTCGGCGAGGTCCTCCGCCGCGCCCTCCTCGCCGCCGAACAGGTCGATCACCCGGCGTACGACGGTCTGCGCGCCCACGTTGCCCTCGCCGACCGCGGCGTAGAGGGCTGACACGTCCGCGAGCCGCATCTCGTCGGCCACCGAGCTGAGCGAGTCGTGGGTGAGCACCCGCTTGAGCGGCAGGCCCTCCTTGCGCATCAGCCGGGCGATCTGGTCCTTGCCCTGGTCGATGGCCTCCTCGCGGCGCTCCTTGGTGAACCACTGCCGGATCTTGTTGCGCGCCCGCGGCGACTT
The DNA here is from genome assembly GCA_025966335.1 of Nocardioidaceae bacterium. Taxonomy (GTDB): domain Bacteria; phylum Actinomycetota; class Actinomycetes; order Propionibacteriales; family Nocardioidaceae; genus Nocardioides_C. Next base: position 11,165 of record JAICRS010000077.1, on the reverse strand, counting down.
CACGAACCCGAGCCAGTCGCGGGACGGTCCGGCGCTCGGCGCCTTGGAGGTGAACACCTCGACCACGTCCCCGTTGTCGAGCGTGGACTCCAGCGGCACCAGCCGCCCGTTCACGCGGGCGCCGATCGTGCGGTGACCGACCTCGGTGTGGATCGCGTAGGCGAAGTCGACCGGTGAGGACCCGGTCGGCAGCGCGATCACGTCGCCGCGCGGCGTGAACACGTAGACCTCGGCGGAGTTGATCTCGAACCGGAGTCCCTCCAGGAACTCACCGGGGTCCTCGGTCTCCTGCTGCCAGTCGAGAAGCTGGCGGACCCACGACATGTCGCTGTCGCCGGTGATGGTCGAGGCCGGGGCCCGGCTGGCGCCTGCGCTGGTGCCGGCGGGAGCGCCCATCTCCTCCTTGTACTTCCAGTGCGCGGCGACACCGTACTCGGCCCGGCGGTGCATCCCGAAGGTCCGGATCTGGAGCTCGACGGGCTTGCCGGCCAGGCCGATCACCGTGGTGTGCAGCGACTGGTACATGTTGAACTTCGGCATCGCGATGAAGTCCTTGAACCGGCCGGCGACCGGGTTCCACCGCGAGTGCAGGACACCGAGCACGGCGTAGCAGTCCCGGTCCGACTCGACCAGGATCCGGATCCCGACCAGGTCGTAGATGTCGGAGAACTCGCGGCCGCGGACGATCATCTTCTGGTAGATCGAGTAGTAGTGCTTCGGTCGTCCGGTGACCACCGCCTTGATCCGCGCATCGCGCAGGTCCTTCTGCACCTGCTCGATCACCTCGGCGAGCACCTGGTCCCGCGACGGGGCCCGCTCGGCGACGAGCCGGACGATCTCGTCGTAGATCTTGGGGTGCAGCGTCGCGAAGGCGAGGTCCTCCAGCTCCCACTTGAGGGTGTTCATGCCGAGCCGGTGGGCCAGCGGCGCGAAGATCTCCAGCGTCTCGCGTGCCTTGCGCTCCTGGGTGTCCTGCTTGAGGTAGCGCAGGGTGCGCATGTTGTGCAGCCGGTCGGCGAGCTTGATCACCAGCACCCGGATGTCGCGGCTCATCGCGACGATCATCTTCCGGATCGTCTCCGCCTGGGCGGAGTCGCCGTACTTCACCTTGTCCAGCTTGGTGACGCCGTCGACGAGCGCGGCCACCTCGTCGCCGAAGTCGTTGCGCAGCTCGTCGAGGGTGTAGGAGGTGTCCTCGACGGTGTCGTGGAGCAGCGCCGCGCACAGGGTCGGCTCGGTCATCCCGATGTCGGCCAGGATCGTCGCCACCGCGAGCGGGTGCGTGATGTAGGGGTCCCCGCTCTTGCGGGTCTGCGTGCCGTGCGCCTTCTCGGCGATGACGTAAGCGCGCTCGATCAGCGCCAGGTCGGCCTTGGGGTGGTTGCCGCGGACCACCCGGAACAGCGGTTCGAGGACCGGGTTGCCCTGCTGGGTCTTGGTGGCCATCCGAGCGAGTCGGGCCCGCATCCGCCGCCCGGACGGACCGCCGGTCCCGCCACCGGTAGGACGCTCGTCGGGCACCTGCCCAGGCGTGTCGGCAGAACGGCTCGCGACGCGTTCCTCAGCCACAGGCACTCCCAGATCCGGACGAGTGACAAGTCTATGCCCCGGTCAAGCGCGGCCACCCGGCCGCACGCGGGCAACCTGCCTAGATGACCTTGAGCGCGGTCAGCGGCAGGTCTCCCACAGCGTCGCGGCCGGCGAGGAACGTCAGCTCCAGGAGTACGGCGGACGCGGTGACCGTGCCTCCGCACTGCGCAACGAGCTCGGCGGTGGCTGCCATGGTGCCTCCGGTCGCGAGCACATCGTCGATCATCAGCACCCGCTCCCCCTCGGCGATCGCATCGCGGTGCATCTCCAGGATGGCCTCGCCGTACTCGAGGGAGTAGGCCACCGCGTGCGTGGGACCGGGCAGCTTGCCGGCCTTGCGGACCGGGACGAAGCCGGCGCCGAGCGCGAGGGCGACCGGGGCGGCGAGGATGAACCCGCGCGCCTCCATGCCGACGACCTTGTCCACCACCACGTTCCCGTCGGCGTCACGGCCGGCGTCGGCCAGCGCCTCGACCACGGCGGTGAGGCCGTCGTGGTCGGCGAGCAGCGGGGTGATGTCCTTGAACACGACGCCCGGCTTCGGGAAGTCCGGGATGTCGCGGATCAAGGTGTCGAGCAAGGTGCCCAGGTCTGCCCGCGACATCGAACGCTTCGCCGTACTCACCGCTTTCCACGCTGCGAACGTGGCTTCCGCGACGGCTGTGCCCGCTTCGCCGAGGCCGACCGGGTGACCTGCTTGGAGGCCGGGCGTTGTCCGGTGAACCGGGGACCGGAGCCGGTCCGCGAGCCCACCGGTTCCGGGTCGCGCGCGACCGGAACGGCCGCCTCCTCCGGCTCGTCGCCGACCACCATGTTCTCGGTGTAGACCGGCACGTCGGCGAACCGGTCGGTGTGGTGGCGGGCCCGCGCCTTCGCCCGGGCGTCGCCCTGCCGCACCGACGGCTCGAGCTCCTTGAGCTGGACGAGCAACGGGGTCGCGATGAAGATCGACGAGTAGGCACCGGCGGCCATGCCGACGAACAGGGCCAGCGCGAGGTCCTTCAGCGCGCCGGAGCCGAGGGTGACCACACCGGCGTACAGCAGGGCACCGACCGGCAGCAGCGCCACGATCGAGGTGTTGATCGAGCGCACCAGGGTCTGGTTGACCGCCAGGTTCGCCGCCTGGGCGTAGGTCTGCCGGGTCCGGGCCAGGTTGTGGGTGTTCTCCCGGACCTTGTCGAAGACCACCACGGTGTCGTAGAGCGAGAAGCCGAGGATCGTGAGCACGCCGGTCACGGTCGCCGGCGTCACCTCGAAGCCGGACAGCGCGTAGACACCGATGGTGATCACCACGTCGTGGATCAGCGCGACGATCGCGCCCACCGACATCTTCCACTCGCGGAAGTAGGCCCAGATGAACAGGATCACCAGCACGGTGAAGACCGCCAGGCCGATCAGCGCCCGGTCGGCGACCTGCTCACCCCACGTGGGACCGATCGCGGACTGGCTGATGTCGCCGTCCTGGACACCGGCGGCCTCCCGGATCGTCTGGGAGACCTCGGTCGCCTCGTCGTTGTCGAGCGGCTCGGTCTGGATCCGGATCGTGTCCGTGCCCGACGTGTTGACGATCGGCGCGGAGGCGGCCTCGAGCCCGGTGTCGGCGACCGCCTCGCGGATCTCCTCCACCGCGTCCTGGTCCGCCTGGCCGGCGGGCATCGCGACGCGGTACTCCACGCCACCCTCGAACTCGATCCCCATGTTGAGGCCCTTGAACGACAGGCCCCCGATCGCGATCAGCACGATCACCGCGGAGATGGAGTACCACAGCAGCCTGCGGCCGACGAAGTTGATCGAGACGTCGCCCTCGTAGAGCGCGTTCCCGAGACGTGACATCTTGCCCATCAGGCGTTACCTCCCGCCGGAGCGGTGCGGGGCTGGCCGGGCAGGTAGTCGACGCCGAGGTTCTCCGCGTCGAGGCCGGACAGCTTGTGCCCGGTGTTGAAGAACGGGAACTTCGCCAGCCAGGAGACCATCGGCTTGGTGAACAGGAAGAACACCACCACGTCGATGATCGTGCTGATCCCGAGCGCGAACGCGAAGCCCTTCACCACGCCGATCGCGAAGATGTAGAGCACCACGGCGGCCAGCAGGGACACGGCGTCGGCGGCAAGGCAGGTACGGCGTGCCTGCACCCAGCCGGTCTCGACCGCGACCCGCATCGACTTGCCGTCGCGCATCTCGTCACGTATTCGTTCGAAGTAGACGATGAACGAGTCCGCCGTGATGCCGACCGCGACGATCAGTCCGGCGATGCCCGGCAGGGTCAGCGTGAACCCGATCGACTGGCTCATCGCGAGCACCACCGCATAGGTGATGGCGGCGGCGACGCCGAGCGAGGCGACCACGACGGTGCCCAGGCCCCGGTAGTAGAACATGCAGTAGACGAGGACCAGGGCCATTCCGAACGCACCGGCCCAGATGCCGGCCGAGAGCTGGTCGGCGGCCAGCGACGGGCCTTCCTCGGTGACCACGGGAGCGGTGAAGGTCAGCGGCAGCGCACCGTACTTCAGGCTGTTGGCGAGGCTGAGCGCCTCCTCCTGGTCGAAGTCACCGGTGATCTGCGCGTTCCCGCCGGCGATCGGCGAGATCACCGTCGGCGCGGAGATGACGGTCCCGTCGAGGACGATCGCGAACTGCTCTCCGGTGCCGGCGAGCTGCCGGGTCACCTCGGCGAAGGTCTGCCGCGCGGTGCTGTCGAAGGACAGGTTCACCACCCAGTTGACCTGGCTCTGCGGGATGCCGGCGGAGGCGTCGTCGAGCTGGGTGCCCTGGATCATCGCGGCCGACAGGAGGTACTTGGTGGTGCCCGCCTCGTCACAGGTGATGATCGGCTTGTTGGCGATGTCCTTGACCAGTCCGGCCTCCCCCGGAGGCGGACACGTGTAGTTGTTGAACGCCTGAATCCAGGGGTTGCCCGGGTTGCGCATCCACTGCAGCGGCTGGTCGACCGGAGCACCCTCGGACGCGACCGGCGGCTCGGGGAGGACCGAAGGTGACTCCGAGGCAGCCGGTGACGGCGTGGCCGACTTCTTCTTCGAGGGCCGGTCGGACGGAGCAGTCTCGTCCGCGGCGACCAGTCCGCCCGAGAGCGCGCGGTTGCGCGATGCGCTCGACGGCTCGACGGCCGGGTCCGCCGCCGGGGACGCGTCCGGCGAGGCGTTGCCGGAGGGCGAGGCGTTGCCGGACGGCGTCGGGGTCGCCGCGGCGCTCGGCTGCGCCTGGGCGGAACCCGGGGCGGTGGCAGCGACCAGCCGGAACCGCAGCTGCGCGGTCTGCTTGACGGTGTCGACGAGCTCCTTGCGGTTCTCACCGGGGATCTCGACGATGATGTTCCGGTCACCCTGGGTGGTGACCTCCGCCTCGGTGACACCGCTGCCGTTGACCCGGCTCTCGATGATCGCCGCGGCTTCCTGCAGCTTTTCGTCGGTCACCTCGTCGCCGGTCTCGGTGCTCGCCTCGAGGGTGATCCGGGTGCCGCCCTGGAGGTCGAGTCCGAGCTTGGGCGTCCAGTCGCCGCTGAGCGCGACACCGCCGTACAGAGCTGCGATCAGCAGTCCGAAGGCGATGAGCGTGCGTCCAGGGCGTGACGTGTTTCTCGCCACAGCTATCTGCTCCTCAACTGTCGGGCAGGGCCCGCAAGAGTTCTGCTAGTCCTGCTCGTCAACGACGCGCGAGGACGATTCGTCCCCGGTCGGGTCGATGCGCGGGGCGACCGGCGCGACCACCCGCACGACCGCTTGCCGGGCCACCTTCATGGTGGTCCCGGGGGCGACCTGGAGCTGCAGGGTGTCGTCGGCGACCGCAGTCACCGTTCCGTAGATGCCCGAGCCGAGCATCACCTCGGCGCCCACGTCGACACTGTTCTGGATCCTGGTCATCTCCTGCTGACGCTTGCGGGCGGGCCGGATCACGAGGAACCAGAATGCAAGCACGATGAGTACGAGGGGGAGGATCCCGGCCAGCTGGTCTGGCGACACAATGGCTCCTTCAGAAATGTGTGGGCATGGCAGATCAGCCGCGTCAAACGGCCAACGGTGGATTCTAACTGCCGTTGCCCAACCGAGCCGACCAGCCGGGGCCTCACGACGTCACGGTTGGGTATCAGCTCCGAGGCGTACGGCGCAGCGGCCTGCCGGCCATGCCGTCATTCGTCCGGGTCGAACAGCGCGATGTCCCCGGTGTTGAACGGTGCACCGGCCGGCGCCGCCAGGCCGAGGTGGGCCCATGCGGCCGGCGTGGCGACCCGCCCGCGCGGCGTACGCGCCAGGAAACCGGAACGGACCAGGAACGGCTCCGCGACCTCCTCGACGGTCTCGCGCTCCTCCCCCACCGCGACCGCGAGGGTGCTGGCGCCGACCGGGCCGCCACCGAAGCGGCGGCAGAGCGCGTCGAGCACCGCCCTGTCGAGCCGGTCGAGCCCGGACTGGTCGACCTCGTAGAGGTCCAGGGCGCGGTGCGCGACGTCGAGGGTGACCACCCCGTCCGCGCGCACCTGGGCGTAGTCGCGCACCCGGCGCAGCAGCCGGTTCGCGATCCGCGGCGTGCCCCGGGACCGGGAGGCGATCTCGGCGGCGCCCTCGTCGGTCAGCTCGACGCCGAGCAGGCCGGCGGAACGGCGGACGATCAGGTCCAGCTCGGCGGGCTCGTAGAACTCCAGGTGCGCGGTGAACCCGAACCGGTCGCGCAACGGCCCGGGCAACAGCCCGGCCCTCGTGGTGGCGCCGACCAGCGTGAAAGACGGGATCTCGAGCGGGATCGCGGTGGCGCCGGGCCCCTTGCCGATCACCACGTCGACGCGGAAGTCCTCCATCGCCATGTAGAGCATCTCTTCGGCCGGCCGCGACATCCGGTGGATCTCGTCGACGAAGAGGACGTCGTTCTCGTTCATCCCGGAGAGGATCGCGGCCAGGTCTCCGGCGTGGGTGATCGCCGGCCCGGAGGTCAGCCGCAGCGGGCTCGACATCTCGGCGGCGATGATCATCGCCAGTGTCGTCTTGCCCAGCCCCGGCGGACCGGACAGCAGCACGTGATCGGGGGCGCGTTCGCGGGCGCGGGCGGCCTGCAGGACCAGCGAGAGCTGTTCGCGGACCCGTTCCTGCCCGATCACCTCGTCGAGGGTGCGTGGGCGCAGCGCGGCCTCGACCGCCCGCTCGTCACCCTCGGCCTCCGCCTCGGCGGCCACCAGGGCGCGGCTCTCCACGTAGGCGCTCTCGGCGGCCTCGTAACCGGCGGCGGGGTCCGGGGCCGCGTCCTGCTCGGCGCCGGTTGTTCTCGGGTCACTCATCGGTTCACGCCTTGCTCAGCGTCCGCAGCGCGGCCCGGAGCAGCGCGGCGACGTCCGGGGCACCGTCGGCCTGCTCCGCCTGGGGCGCGACGGCGTCGACAGCCTTGTCCGCTTCCTTGCCCGACCAGCCCAGTCCCACCAGGCCGGCGTGCACCTGGTCGCGCCAGGCGGCGGTGGACACGGTCGTTCCGGTCACCGGCCGTGCGCTGCCCGACGACGGAGCCCCGATCCGGTCCTTGAGCTCGAGGATGATCCGTTGCGCGCCCTTCTGGCCGATGCCCGGGACGGTGGTGAGTGTCTTGACGTCCTCGCCGGTGACCGCCCGGCGCAGGTCATCGGGCGAGTGCACGGCGAGCATCGCCTGAGCCAGCTTCGGGCCGACGCCGCTGGCGGTCTGGAGCAGCTCGAACACCGACTTCTCGTCGTCGTCGAGGAACCCGAACAGGGTCAGCGACTCCTCGCGGACCACCATGCTGGTGGGGAGCGTGGCCTCGCTGCCGATCCGCAGCGTGGCCAGGGTGTTCGGCGTGCAGTTGAGCTCGAGGCCCACCCCGCCGACCTCGACGACCGCGGACGTGAGCGTCACACCGGCCACCGTCCCCTTCACGAAGGCGATCAACGTGGTCTCCTTCCGGCCGCGGCGACGGCCTCCTCGATCCTGGACTGGGCGGCTCCGCGCCAGATGTGGCAGATCGCCAACGCCAGCGAGTCCGCGGCGTCAGCGGGCCTGGGCTGCTCGGTCAGGCGCAGCAGCCGGGTGACCATCGCGCCGACCTGGGCCTTGTCCGCGCGGCCGTTGCCGCTGACCGCGGCCTTGACCTCGCTCGGCGTGTGCAGCGCCACCGGGATGCCGCGCCGGGCGGCGGCGACCAGCGCGATCCCGCTGGCCTGCGCGGTGCCCATCACGGTCTTCACGTTGTGCTGGCTGAACACCCGCTCCACAGCGACGGCGTCGGGCCGGTGGGTGTCGAGCCAGGCGTCGATCTCCGCCTCGATCAGGCACAGCCGCTGCGCGACGGCCAGCTCCGGTGGCGTGCGGACGACGCCGACCTGCACCATGGTCAGCGGCCGGCCGACCGACCCGTCGACCACGCCGAGACCGCACCGGGTCAGGCCTGGGTCGATCCCGAGCACGCGCACGCGGCCACCTTTCGTCCGAACAGATGTTCGGACACCACGCTAACCGACGGGTCCGGCGCATCCGACGTACGACGCGCCGTGCGGTGGGTCAGGCGTCGAGCGCCTCCATCACCTCGTCGGAGACGTCGAAGTTGCCGAAGACGTTCTGTACGTCGTCGAGGTCCTCGAGCGCCTCGACCAGCCGGAACACCTTGCCGGCGGAATCCTCGTCGACCTCCACGTTCATCGACGGGACGAACGACGCCTCGGCCGAGTCGTAGTCCACGCCCGCGGCCTGCAGCGCGGTCCGCACCGCCACCAGGTCGGTTGCCTCGCTGATCACCTCGTAGGAGTCACCGAGGTCGTTGACCTCCTCGGCTCCCGCGTCCAGGGTGGCCTCGAGCACGTCGTCCTCGCCGACCGTCCTGCCCTCCTGGTCCTTGGAGACGATCACGACGCCCTTGCGGTTGAACATGTAGGACACCGAGCCCGGGTCCGCCAGCGATCCGCCGTTGCGGGTCATCGCGGTGCGGACCTCCATCGCGGCACGGTTCTTGTTGTCGGTCAAGCACTCGATCAGGAAGGCGACACCGCTCGGGCCGTAGCCTTCGTACATGATCGTCTGGTAGTCGGCGCCCCCGGCCTCGGCGCCGGAACCCCGCTTCACCGCACGGTCGATGTTGTCGTTCGGCACCGAGGACTTCTTGGCCTTCTGGATGGCGTCGAAGAGGGTCGGGTTGCCGGCCGGGTCACCACCGCCCATCCGGGCCGCGACCTCGATGTTCTTGATCAGCTTGGCGAACATCTTGCCGCGGCGGGCGTCGATGACGGCCTTCTTGTGCTTGGTGGTCGCCCATTTGGAGTGGCCAGACATGAGGTCCTACTTCCGCGTCTCGTTCTCGGCGTCCGCCGACCCCAGCCGTGACTGGACCAGCTCGACGAACAGAGCGTGCATTCGGTGGTCCCCCGTGATCTCGGGGTGGAACGACGTGGCGAGCAGGTTCGCCTGTCGGACGGCGACGATCCTACCGACCGCCTCACCCGAGGCCACCGTGGCGACGACCTCGACGCCCTGACCGACCTTCTCGACCCACGGCGCCCGGATGAACAGGGCATGGAAGTGGTCCGACAGATCCTCGACGTCGAGATCAGCCTCGAACGAGTTCACCTGCCGGCCGAAGGCGTTGCGTCGTACGACGACGTCGAGGCCTCCGATCGTCTCCTGGCCGTGGATCCCACCCTCGATGTGGTCGGCCAGCATGATCATTCCGGCACAGGTGCCGAACGCCGGCAGTCCGCCCCGGATGGCGTCCCGCAGCGGGTCGAACAGCTCGAAGGTGCGGGCGAGCTTGTACATCGTCGTCGACTCGCCGCCGGGGATCACGATCCCGTCCAGGCCGGCCAGCTCGCTCGGCCGGCGGACGGCGCGGGTGCGCGCACCGGCCACCTCCAGCATCCGGACGTGCTCACGCACGTCGCCCTGGAGCGCGAACACGCCGATCAGTGGGGAGTCAGTCACGTGTCCATGGTAAGTGGCCGACCGCACCGGGAAGATTCCACGCCTCAACCGCGAAAACCGCACGCTTCAACGGGGAAAAGGGCGCGTCTCAACGGATCACGGGGGGGACGGGGAGACGAGGCGGCGGCGCCAGTGCGCGGTGACCTCGACCCGGCCCTCGTCGAAGTGCGCGGGCAGCCGGTGCCTCTCGAAGACCGCCACCACATCGTCGAGCAGGGTGTCCCCGGGCGCGACGTTGGCGGTCGTGCCGTGCCAGACGTTGACCTCGAGCATGCCCTCGTCGATCGCGTGCCAGACGTCGGAGGGAGTGAACCAGGCGACGCCCCGGGCAGGGTTGCCGGCGGCGGCACGCTCCTCGAGCGCTTGCTTCGCCGCCCAGTGGTCGTCGCAGCCCTGGAGCACCACGACGCCGGCCGCGGCGAGCTCAGCGAGCGCGGACTGGAGCCGGTCGTAGTCGGTCTCGTCGGGCCAGGCCACCTCGTCGGTCGCGAGCTCGACGCGGAACTCCGCGATCCACGACCGCGCGAGCGCCTGAGGCGAGTCGGTGCCCGGCAGCTCGGTCCTGATCGCGAGCACCACCTCGTCGTACAGCTCCTGCTCGGAGAGCAGTCCGGCACGCACGCACGACCGCGTGAAGTCGCGGACGTGCGTCTCGGCGGGGACCTTCTCCGGCACCCGGCCTACCAGCCGCGCTCGGCCAGCCGGTGCGGCTGCGGGATCTCGTCGACGTTGATCCCGACCATCGCCTCGCCGAGGCCGCGGGAGACCTTGGCGACCACGTCGGGGTCGTCGAAGAAGGTGGTGGCCTTGACGATCGCCTCGGCGCGCTGGGCGGGGTTGCCGGACTTGAAGATGCCGGAGCCGACGAACACGCCCTCGGCGCCGAGCTGCATCATCATCGCCGCGTCCGCGGGAGTGGCGATGCCGCCGGCGGTGAAGAGTACGACGGGCAGCTTCCCGTTCTGGGCGACCTCCTTGACCAGGTCGTAGGGCGCCTGGAGCTCCTTGGCCGCGACGTACAGCTCGTCGCTCGAGAGCCCCTGCAGCCGGCGCAGCTCGGCCCGGATGGTCCGCATGTGGGTGACCGCGTTGGAGACGTCACCGGTGCCCGCCTCACCCTTGGACCGGATCATCGCCGCGCCCTCGGTGATCCGGCGCAGCGCCTCACCGAGGTTGGTCGCGCCGCACACGAACGGCACCGTGAACAGCCACTTGTCGATGTGGTTCGCGTAGTCGGCCGGGGTGAGCACCTCGGACTCGTCGATGTAGTCGACGCCCAGGCTCTGCAGCACCTGCGCCTCGGCGAAGTGGCCGATCCGGGCCTTGGCCATCACCGGGATCGAGACCGCCTCGATGATCGAGTCGATCATGTCCGGGTCGCTCATCCGGGAGACCCCGCCCTGTGCGCGGATGTCGGCGGGCACGCGCTCGAGCGCCATGACCGCGGCGGCACCCGCGTCCTCGGCGATCTTCGCCTGCTCGGCGTCGACGACGTCCATGATGACGCCGCCCTTCAGCATCTCGGCCAGCCCCCGCTTCACGCGATCCGTGCCGGTCCGGCGAGCCTCAGGAGTGGTGTCAGCCATGCTCGAAGTCTACGGGCCGACCGCGGGTACTACGCGATCGTTATCGGCGCCGACGTTGGCGCCAGAG